>CAYHZE010000011.1:0-18058 GCA_964361015.1 uncultured Candidatus Saccharibacteria bacterium
TCAAACCCTTCTTTTTCAAATACCGGAATACCAAATGCCGCCAATACCTCTTTGACGCCTCCAAACTGGCTTGCCAAATCATCGGGCGTTTCTGGCCGCGTTGCCTTGTAACGCTCGGAGGCAATATGCCGAAATGTAGGCCCCGGCAAATCAAACGCCGCCGCAATATAATCCGGTTTTAGTTCACGCAATATCCTTAAGAGAATCGTCGTAAATCCGTAAACCGCGTTCGTCGGCGCCCCACTCGGAGACGTAAACGGCGGCAAAGCATGATACGCGCGATAAATAATGGCATGGGAATCAATAAGAATGAGACGTTTCATGGGAAATCTAGTGGACTATTAATTCTTTAATACTTGATTTTTTCATATTTTTTTGCTTAGTTCCTTTACTCGACAAACCACTCTTAATAGGATTTTTTTCCATCAAGAAAAGATACTCACGGTGTTTCCCATCGCTGTTGATCCATTCATGCGTCCATCGCATATTTGCCATAACATTTTTTTTATAGTTTATCTCAACAGCTTTGAGAAGTTTCCCCGATTCGTTGATAATTTCATTTAATTCCTGTTTCGTGGCTCTCCCGCCAGAACTATAAGACAACAATATATATCGAGATTTCGTCTCTTGAATCAATCTCCGCAGGGCCTGCATCGCAATAAAAGATCCATTCTCATCTTTTCGAAACTCTTCAAAAATAGAACCTGCTATCCCATCTCTACTGTCTTCTCTCCGATTTACCTTGCCAAAAACTGCCGGTTTATCGTGATTGATAATAGTTTTCCAAATATGATAGTACGATGCATAGCGCACTCTGCTAGGAGGCATCTTCTCATTATTTGAACCATAAGGAGGATCAAAATATACTAAATCATATTCATGATTATGTATGGTCTCAAAGATATCACCACGAAGAATGTGGTGTTTGCCGCTACTGTCAAATCTCTTTGGTAATTTTAAAAATAAATCGTTATGCGATCTCGGCGACCAATCGGAAAGATATGCTACGTAATGGCCAAGGGTGCTGTCAACAGAGTCTAGCGCATAAATTAAACTCGTAAGAATAACACACTTATCTTCCCATACTAAATTCAATTTTTCTATTTCATCTCTTATCGCATCCAGTTTTCTGGTATTTTTTATCTGAAAGGGATGTTTTTTTTCACATAATTCGCCGCCATAGTGTTTTGTATACCAACCGTCATGTCCCTTAAGATTATTAAGATGACCTAAAATCTCCTGATAAAATGTATCGGATTTTTTTGACTTCAAATAACAGGTTGCAAATACTTCAGACCAAGCGGAAATATCGCTCGATGTCACCTCATAACCAAGTTGAGCAAGAGCTTGCGATACTCGCGTAGTTCCGCTAAATCCATCCAGCACTTTCTTAACACCATTTAATTCCGAGAGAATATCAATGATATAAGGTAAAATCTTTAATTTTGATCCGGCATATTTAATCCCCTCGGTTCTTGGCGTTGCGATGATTATTCTTCCCGATAGATTCTGTTGATGACTCATAGTTTTTTAAGTCGATCTATATCTTTCTGTAAAATTTTATTGGCTAATGTATGACCCTGTTCCGAACTATTAAGAGCGAGGCTGAATAATTTTACGAGCGCATGGTTATGGGAATAATCAATCCAGCCATTCGTTAAAGAGTCAAAATACGCAATAGCATTTTTTGTGTGTGTCCATAGGCCTCGCTGTAATGCATTTGCCGATGCGCCCCCATATCTCACTTCACAAATATAATTACCTTTTTCGTCAACAAACATAAAAATAGGGTGCGCTCTGCCTTTGCCCGGCACAACCTTTCTCGTATCTACATCAAATCTTTGCCTCTTCCCAACATACATGATCCACCTCGTTTCTCTCATTGCCTTCTTGTGGTTAAAAATCATTATATTGCATCGTTGCTTCTTCTCGTCATAAATAAGAGGCATGATATTGATACCATCAAAGTCGGAAAATTCTTTTGAAATAAAAATCTCTTGAATCTTACTTGTACCCGCAATATTCCTTCCTTGTTTTTCGAGAAATGGAAACATATTCTGATCACTGTCTGTTGAGAGCTGAAGCGGCCCATCGCCATATGCTTTGAGACTCACGGGAAATTTTGTATTTGTGATTTCGTTAATGATCATAATGTCTTCTTCATGTTCTTTGGCCCTAAATAAATCTTTGCCGACATGAACACTCTTAAAGTCGTACATGAACTGGTTAATGAATTCAACCATGCCAATTTCCGCAAGGTCTCCATGAGTTTTATTACCAATCAAACGCATCGTAAAGATGTTTGATAATGTGTTTATAACAAGATGCTGATTTTTGCCGGCTAATAATTTGAATCTGTTTTTGAAGTCTTCGTATGCAGACATATATTTGTAATTATTTTACTGTGATAATCCTCTCATTCGCCTTCTTCCCATGCTCAAACATAGTCCATATTGTATCCCTTGGCAGTAACTTCTTTACCCGATCCGCCCACTCAATGAGAATGATTGCGTCTTGATCCTCCAGAAGGTCGCGGAATCCGAGATGCTCCATCTCTGACGGTGTTTCAATCCGGTATGCGTCTATATGCACAAGATGCTTAAAACTTTTCCGCGCATTAAGTAAATATATTTTCATGAGCACAAATGTAGGGCTTTGAATTTTTTCTTTAATGCCAAGCGTCCGAGCAAATCCTTGGGTAAACGTGGTTTTACCTGATCCTAAATCTCCGGAAAGCGCAATCACGCGCGCACGAGATGCTTGTGTGCGGATAATTTCTTTTGCAAGATGAGATGCGATTTTTTTTGTCTGACAAATATCGGTTGTGATGATAGCAGTTTTCATACGATCAATTATAAATGGAATGATCACCTATGGAATGAAACCAAACAACGTCTTGTTCGGCAAATTCAAAAATAATTCTGTATTGATGATCAATACTAAATGCCCAATACCCCTTCAATCGCCCTTGAAGCTTATGAGTATGAAGTTGAGTATTCGTGGGGTTTCTTCGGAATATATCTTCTCTTAATTCGGCGATTTTCTTGATGCGAAGCGGTAGTTTCTTATATTCCCGAGCGAATTGCGAAGAATAAAAAATCTTCATGAATACAACTTACCGAAGTTGCTTAAGCGAGGTGAGCAATTTTCCCTTGCCATGGAGAAGTTCTTTCCGGCTTTCTTCTAAGTCAGCGGCAAATTTTCCTTCCATCCAAAGTCGAACCAACATACGAAAAAACTCGCTTTTGGTCGAAAAATGCTCTTTTTTCATTGCTTTCTGCACGAACTTTACCATGTCTTCAGGTAACGAAATGTTAATGATATTGCGCATAAGATAGTGAATAAAGAATTGTAATAATTTATATTACATCTAAAATATCAGAAAAATGGGATCTATGTCAATCTCCATGTGGAAGTAAAAGAAGGAAAATTGAAATTTTCTATTGAATACGATACGGCACAAACACAAGAATATCTTGAAGGACAAAACCAGTCGCCGAGAAAGGAAGATAAAATATAGCAACCATCGCGCTCCTATCACTTCAAGTTATCAACAGCAACATCATTTGACCTCACATGCAGAGCGCGCTACGAATGGGGGCACTATGGATTTTTCTCCGGCAATCCAACTTATAGACAAGGCAAAGCATATCGGGCTTATACTGCCTCCGCATCCTGATACAGATGCGCTTGCTTCTGCGGAAGTTATTGCGAGATTTCTCGCAAGCCGCAACATCTATGTGGGTATCATCACCGAGATTGATCGCGCTTCGCTTCAATCCGATACCGCATTCCCTACTCTTGCGTCTCTTAAGCCGCTCACTAAAGAATTTATTATATCTCTTGACACAGCCGTAGCCCCCATATCCCAGCTCCGCTATGAACATGCGGACAATCGTGTTGATATTATTTTTTCTCCATCCTCGTACTCAATACCGCAAGATAACACTTCTTTTCGCCAAGGAAATATCCAATGTGATTGCATTATTGCCCTTGGTATAGAAGATATCACACGGATTGATACGGTAGCGTGCGGCGTAAGTCCTTCATTTTTTTCCGAGATACCTGTTATTGCCATGGAGATTTCCCAAAAACACGCGCCGTATGGACAGATAAATCTTAGTAATCCCTCCTTTTCTGCCTTAACCGAATTGACATATCACTTTCTTACTTCATTTCCTCATTACGCAATCCCTGTTGAGAGTGCGACGCTTTTACTTTCCGGAATTTTGCATCGTACGCGGAATTTCGCTTTTCTTGGCAATGCTCACACGCTTCTGACGAGCCATGAACTCATGGAATTGGGCGCTCAATACAAAACCGCGCATAATCTTTCCGATATTCATACGCCATCTTCACTTGTGCCTCTTGTGGGAAGAGCGCTTGCGCGCTCTCGTGTGGATGAGGAAAAAAAAATCGTATGGGCGTGTATCACGCAAACTGATTTCGTAACTACCGGCTATCTGCCACAAGACACGAGCGATGTCCTTCATCGCATAAGAAAAGAATTTCCCCATACGCGCGCGTGCATACTCTTGTGGCAATATCCTGACAATCAAGAAATCCGAGCTTCTATTGCCGCCGACGAGGAATTTCTGGAACATTTACAAAAAAAAACGCATGGAGAATATAATAACGAGATGCATATTGAATTTGCCGATACCCATGACTCATTTCTCCATGCGGAACACGCAATCACCGCGTTGCTTGATGACATGCTTTAGCTTACAATTAAAGAAGGTAGTCACGAATATACGAATAGAGAAAAATTATTTTCAGTATTCGTATATTGGCTTTTGATTCGTATACGCGCGATTACTCTAGGGATATGCCAAAATTTCAGGAAGAAAAATCTCAACGAAAAGTAAATGCGCTTCGCAAGCGCGAAGAAGAAGAAGTCACCAAGCTCCTCGCCCAACGATACAACATCCCCCATGCCGATTTGGCAGTGTTTCCTGTTGAACTTGATGCATTAAAAATCATTTCCGAAGAAACGTCGCGCTCCGGGGAACTTGCGATTATCCGCGTTTCCGGCAAAAGTCTTGAGATTGCCGTCCATAAACCCGACAAACCTGAAACGCTTACTATCTTAAACCGCCTTCACGAAGATGATTATAGCTATGAACTATTCCTCGTTTCTCGTAGTAGCCTTGAGCACGCATGGGAATTTTATAAAAAAGTTCCGCCGCCCCATGAAATGAGCATCGGCGCAATTCAAATATCTTCCGAGCGCATTGCCAAAATGCAGGAGCAAATTACCACAATCGAGCAGATCAAAATCCTTGTCCATGATGCCTTTGCCTCCCGCACGAGTGAGACATTGGAAGCAATTATGGGAGGCGCGCTGGCGGTTGGCGCATCCGACATTCATATTGAACCGCAATCCGATGCGATCCGCCTGCGATTCCGTCTTGACGGCGTACTCTATGATATTATTTCCATTCCCAATAAACTTTTTAAGTTTCTTCTCTCGCGCATCAAACTTGTTTCTGAACTTAAAATCAATATCCATGACCGCGCGCAGGACGGCCGTTTTACTATTAAAATAAAACCCACCGAAATTGAAGTGCGTACATCAACTCTCCCCGGACCTGATGGGGAAAATGTTGTTATGCGTATTTTGAATCCCAAAGCCATTGACGTAAAATTCAGCGAACTTGGCATGCAGCCGTGGGTTTCTGCGGCAATGGAATTGGAAATGAAACGGCCCAACGGTATGATTCTGACCACCGGACCCACGGGATCAGGAAAAACGACCACGCTTTATACATTTTTACGCACGATTTACGACCCCACAATCAAAATTATCACCCTTGAAGATCCAATTGAGTACCACCTCAAAGGCATTGCGCAAACACAGGTTGATTCGGAAAAAGGATATGATTTTGCCAATGGACTGCGTTCCATTGTGCGCCAAGACCCGGATGTCATTCTTGTGGGAGAAATCCGCGACCTTGAGACTGCCGATATCGCCTTGCAAGCCGCGCTTACCGGGCATCTTGTATTCTCCACTCTTCACACCAACGATGCCGCCGGCACCATCCCGCGCCTCATTGACCTTGGCGTAAAGCCCCAAAGCATTGCGCCTGCACTCAATGTCACTATGGCACAGCGATTAATACGCAAACTATGCCTCCAATGCCGAATTGCAGGACACCTAACAGATGCGCAAAAAAAAGCAATAGAAGATGAGTTTCTCAATTTCCCTAAAACTGTTGCGATTCCTCCAGTGAATGAATGGAAGATCTTTACTGCCGCAGTATCAGGATGCGATGCATGCAGTCATACGGGTTATAAAGGGCGCCTAGGAATTTTTGAAATTATTTTTATTGATGAGGCGATTGAAAAACTCATTATGACAAGCCCCTCTGAATTTGACATAAAAAAAGGCGCCATTACGCAGGGCCAAATTACAATGCGCCAAGACGGTATTCTTAAAATACTTGCGGGCATTACCGATTATGACGAATACGAACGCGTGGTCGGGATTTAGTTGATAAGTTCATTAGTTTTTAAGTTATAAGTTTCATGCCACAGACATGACTATAAGTTTTAACTTATAAACTTTCAAACTTATAACTTAAAAACTAATTTTGTCTTCCGACATCGTGGGCAATTACTCCGGTTTGGGAACACGGAGGTTAGGATTTCTTCCAGAAACACCGCCGTCCCCCGCCCCGCGAGAAGATGCCGAAATTTCGGCGTTTCCTCACGGAGTGGAGGGCCGCAATGCCCTGGGTGAGAAATCCCCATTAAGGTCCGTTTGTAAAATGGTACACTTAATTGCCCACGATGTTGAAAGACAAGCACTAGTTTTTAAGTTTTAAGTTTTGTCCCGCAGGCGGGACTTGTAAGTTATGCCTTATAAACTTGCAAACTTAAAAACTAATAACTTATAAACGACCCAAAAGTAAGCAAAAAGGGCTGCCGCCCTCATGTGACTTAAAAATTATTATTGGTTCTCACTATAATATCATTATATCAGATGAATTAAATTATGTCAAATATCCTTGAACAAGCGCCGAATGATGCAACGCGGGAACGCCAAGACTCAAGCCTTGATATGACCCTACGACCAAGCTCATGGGATGAGTATATCGGCCAAGATCACCTCAAAAAGAACCTTCGTATCTTACTTGATGCGGCAAAAAAAAGAAAGGAGCCGGTGGAACATATTCTTTTAAGCGGACCTGCGGGCCTAGGCAAGACCAGCATGGCTCATCTCATTGCGCGCGATATGAATACCAACATCCGCGTCACCTCGGGTCCGGCCATTGAACGCGTTGGCGACCTCGCTTCCATCCTTACCAACCTTACTCCCTATGATATACTCTTTATTGATGAAGCGCATCGGCTCAATAAATTGATTGAGGAGGTTTTGTATCCTGCTATGGAGTCCCGTACTATAGATATCGTTATCGGCAAAGGGCCGTCTGCGCGTACGATTCAAATTGAACTCCCGCCGTTTACTCTGATTGCCGCAACTACGCGCATGGGTCTTTTGTCTGGACCCCTGCGTTCGCGTTTTGGCACATCATTCCGCCTTGATTTCTATTCCCAAGACGATATTGAAAAAATTCTCAAACGCTCAGCCAGCATTCTCAAACTTGGCATTGATGAAACAGCGGTTGCGTTAATCGCGCGGGCGGCACGCTTTACGCCGCGCGTTGTTAACCGCCTTTTAAAGCGGACGCGCGATTATGCGCAAGTGCATGGCAGTGGATTTATCTCCGCTGATATAGCAAAAAAAACGCTTGAACTCTTAGATATTGATCACAAAGGCCTTGAACCCATGGACAGAAGGATTCTTTCGGTTATCATATCTACATTCGGAGGCGGCCCCGTAGGCAAGCAAGCAATTGCGGCCGCGTCATCTGAAGAAGAAGACGCCATTGAAGAAGTCTATGAGCCCTATCTTATGCAGCTTGGCTTCCTGGAACGCACGCCACGCGGCCGCATGGCAACCCAAAAAGCATATCTTCATCTTGGTTTACAGCCGCCTAAGCAGCAACTTTTTTAGTTGCTGGAAAAACTGCTTAGAGCCTATCTCAAAAATAATTTCGAGACGGTTTTGAGGATGTTTTGAGCGAAAACCATGAAGATTGAGGAGAGATAGCGGTGCTATCTCGACGAAATCTGAATGGTTTGTAGCCAAAACAGACCAAAACCGTGCCGTGAAGTATTTTTGAGATAGGCTCTAGTTTAAATATTTAAATGTTTAAACTTTTTTGTATGTCCGGACATTCAAAGTGGTCGCAAATCAAACATAAAAAGGCAATCACGGACGCCAAGAAAGGAAACATATTTTCAAAGTTAGTGCGTGAAGTAATGGTTGCCGCAAAAACGGGCGGACAAAGCTCGGACACAAACATACGCCTGCGCGCGGCTATTGAACGCGCGCGCGGGGAGGGAGTACCAAAAAACAACATTGATCGGGCAGTTGCGCGAGGTTCGGGTAGCGCGCGGGATATTGAGTTCAAGGAGTTTTTATATGAAGCAACCGGCCATGGTGGCATTGCTATTCTTATTGAAGGCATCACCGACAGCACAAACCGCACCATCAGTGAGATTAAACATTTATTAACGATACACGGAGGCCGCATTGCAGAGCCCGGTTCCCTCTTGTGGAATTTTCAAAAAATTGGCATCTTAGAGGTTAGTGCAATACAAAATCCTCATACGTCAAAAGATGATATTGAACTTGCGTTCATTGAATCAGGCGCGCAAGATTTTTCCTCTCTAGAGAATATATGGATTGTCGAAACGGGATTTACGGATCGCGAGCGCGTCTCAAGGATTCTGGAGAAAAAAGGTATTGTGGTGAATATGTCGAGTCATGATTATAAGGCTATAAATATGATTACACCCGAACCGCAAACTGTTTTGGCGGCACAATCGCTTCTTGATATACTCGCCGAACACGAAGACGTGCAGGAGGTGTATACGAATATGCAAACTAGCGTTGAGGATTTAGGATAAAGAAATTCGTCTTTATTATATACTCAATGCTATTGTGCCAAACCTATTTATGATTATTCTCGGCATTGATCCCGGCACCACCTCTATTGGTTACGCGCTTCTTGATTGCGCCAATCATCGCCAACCTCGGCTTCTTGAAGCGCGCCTTCTTCCTCTTATTTCTCCATCCGCGGAAGACCGACTTCTAGATGTGCATCGCGAAATAAAAAAAATAATCGAGCAATGGCATCCGCAGGCCGCTTCTGTTGAAAAGTTATTTTTTGCAAAAAACGTAAAAACCGCCATTGCGGTCAGTGAAACACGGGGAGTTATCCTCTTGACAGCAAAGCTTGCGGGAATTAAAGTCTATGAGTATACGCCGCTTGCCATTAAAAAAGTGGTAACCGGAGACGGAAGCGCTGACAAAACGCAGGTGCAAAAAATGGTGCGCTTGATAATGCGGGAGACTGTTCACCTTACCTCGCAAGATGACACATTCGACGCAATCGCATCGGCTCTCTGCTGTTTATATCAACAAAGAGGGTTGGCACATATAACATAGTAATCCTCGAATTATATAATTCTTAAAGGTCGAGATAGAGAAAAATTTATATATTGAGTAGTTATGTCTTATATGACATACATCACTCACGAAACTAACGTGTTCACCATGGACGAAGAAACCACAAACGATGATAGTGAGATGACCGACAATGATGATGCGTCGGAGGAAAATTGGGACGACAACGAAGAAGACGGACTCGAGGAAGAACAAGACGACAAAGAGGAAGCTATGTAATTTTTTGTGAGATTATTACAACAGGACGCCGCACGGCGTCCTGTTGTTTTTGTCTTGTAAGACTATTCCCCTCCTAATGTAGGAGGGGTTAGGGGTGGTAGAGGTGAGGCCAGATACCAAGGGAATTTATTATAATAGAACTTACGCATTTGGATTTATTCCCCTCCTCATAGAGGAGGGGTTAGGGGTGGTATGGGTGAGGACAAGAACCTAAAGAAGAAGTTAATATGCCTCACTCATACCTCGCTCCTTACCTCCCCTTATGCAAGGGGAGGAACTGATACCCCCCCCTCTTTTTCCCCTCCTAATGTAGGAGGGGTTAGGGGTTGTATTCCCCTTCTAGAACAGGAGCGAGGTTAGGGGTGGTATTCTTCCTCACTCATACCCCTCCTCACCTCCCCTTATGCAAGGGGAGGAACCAGAAAATGCAAACATATTCTTATTCTGTTCCCCTCCTCATAGAGGAGGGGTTAGGGGTGGTAGAGTAAGGGAACTACCCCACCTAGCCTCCTCGCTATTTTAGGGGAGGAATCAAACGCATATCACATTACCCCGCTCTCACAAATCTCCTCTTGCCCACGCGAATAATACTTCCCTTCTTAATCATCACCTGCTTCTTATCCGCTTCAACACCCGCGCCATCAATTTCCACCGCGCCCTGCCGTATCAACCGCCGTGCTTCTGATTTTGACGGCGCTAAGCCAACGGCAATAAGCAGATCAACCATGTCCCATGTCCCATCTTTGAGCAAAACCTCGGCCATCGTGTCCGGCACATCGCCGCGCGAAAACACATTAATAAATTCTTCTTTCTCACGACGCGCGATTGCCGCACTGTGATAGCGCGCGACCAAAGCTTCTGCAAGTATGTACTTTGCCTCCATGGGATTTTTACCATGTTTGATATCTTCGCGAATATGATCCACCTCCATAAGCGGCATACTCGTATACGCCTCAAGATACGGAATAATAAGCGAATCAAGCACGCGCATTGTTTTGCCAAATTTGTCTTTAGGCGAATCATTGAGCCCGATATAATTACCAAGCGACTTGGACATCTTCTCTCCTCCGGAAAGTCCGGGCATGAGCTTATGGGTCATAATTGCTTGCGGTTTTTGTCCAAATCGTTCTTGAAAAAATCGCCCCATGTGCTCATTAAAAAGCTGATCAGATCCGATGACCGTAAAATCGCTTTTAATCATCACCGAATCATATCCCTGCAAAATTGGATACAATATTTCAGACATGGTGATTTCCTTTCCTTCTTTAATACGCTGTTGAAACATATCGCGCTGGATTAACTGGCTATGAGTAACCATGGTGAGAAGATTAAGAAATTCAGCGGTTTTCATCTTGCCAAACCATTCGGAATTGTTGCGCACTTCATAGACGCGCGAAGATGTAAGCAAAATCTTTTCAACTTGTGTTTTGATTGCCGCGATATTTTTCTTAATCGCCGTGAGCGCCAATACAGGCCGCGTCTGCGACTTCCCCGTGGGATCCCCGATCTGCGTAGTAAAATCCCCCAGCACAATCACCGCCTTATGCCCCGCCTCCTGTAACGCCCGAATTTTCCACAAATTCACCGCGTGGCCAATATGCAAATCGGGTGCTGTGGCATCAATGCCGAGCTTAACCCGAAGCTGTTTTTTTGACTTCAGCCGCTCCGCCAGTTCATCGCGGGTAATAATATCTTCAACTGTGCGCGTAAAAAGTTCGGATGTGAGAGTCATTATATCCATAATCTATTTTTTATATTTCTAAAAGCCCCAAACTCATCTCAAGCGCCCGATTCACGCGCTCAATTGTCTCTTGACCTATAGAACCCATCCGCTTTATGAGCCGCGCTTTATCAATAGTTCGAATTTGATTTAAGAGTACCACAGAATCATACTCCAAACCTCCCTCGGGACGCTGAATTAAAACCTCGGTCGGGTAGAGCCGTTCTCCACGCTGTGAGGTTAAAGCGGCAACAATCGTGATGGAACTGTAGCGATTAGCAATATCATTTTGCAAAATCAAAGCAGGGCGAGTTTTTTGAATCTCCGCGCCCACCGTGGGATCAAAATTAACAATATACACCTCGCCTCGTTTTGGAATTATTGTTTTTGTTCGCGTTGCCATATCTCATGTTCAAGGCAAAACCATTCCTGTGTCAATGCAAGGTCTCGCGTTCCGCGCTTTACCGCTCCCTCGCGGAGAAGTTTTCGCACATGTGCCCGCCCGAGTTCTTGCACATAAAACCTCACCGCCGCATCAAGAAAACGGCTACGGTCTCCTTTCTCTGCCACACGATCAATAAGATGGATAGTATCTTTCGGAAGCGTAATATTGACTCGTTTACGTATTGCTTTTTGCATAATAATACCACTATACACACTTATTGTGTGTATGTCAATAACGCCAATATCACTCTCTGTGCCCTCTCGGAAAACAACTCTTAGTATCCATACTTAAACAAACATAAGTACTGATGCGGTTCAGATTAGAATGTAGGTATTATGTAACCCCTCACACCTGTGTCATTCCCGTGAAAACGGGAATCCAGATTTTCTTCACAAACAAAAAGGAGGGTCTGGATTCCCGCATACGCTTGGAATGACAGAAAAGAGTGAAAATAAAGGAAAAAGTTTGAGGTGTGAGGGGTTACCGAGATTAAGATTGACATTAATAGATATTATCACATTCTTATATCTCGTCATATATACCTCCTCAATACAACCAAAAATCCTATATAAAATCAATAAAAAAGGACTGGAGTTTTAATCCAGCCCTTGATAGAGAATTAGCATTGATTCATTTTCTGGTGAAATGGGGGGGTGTATGAGTAAAATGCCTCCATGCATATCAGCTCCTACGCCATTCATCGCCCCCAACTTGCCTATCAATATCTTTAATCAACTTACGATCGCGCTTACCCTCAACAATTACTTCATCGTGCCGCTTTTGCTGTCCCGTTTCACTATACTCAAAACCAGTTGTGAGAGCTTTCCGACTTGCCTCCCATTCATCCACATAGGATGCTAACAATCTCTCATCACGCTCCCGTTGTTGAATTTCATTTTTTTCAGCAATGGTAGCTATTGTTCGTGTTATAGTGTGCCGAGTTCTTTCGTGTTCCTCCTCAAAACATATCTGCAACTCACAAAACCCCTCACTCACCTCTCTCGACAAATAATTAATGGCATCAGAGAGATTCCTAAATCCCTCAATAAGAACCTCCCGTGTTCGGTAATGCTCATAAATGACGGCAAACTGAAAGTCCTTTTGGGCGCTACGCACAAGAAAGTGGAAATGATCCATAATCCCTTTCATGGTATCTGGATCTATGGGATTCAACATCTGTTCTGAAAAAGTCTTTGGTCGAGGATCTCCATCGCGATAAATCTTCAAATATTCTTGGTACAACTCCATGTATTCGTGATAAGACTTTGCGATAGACTTCATTTCAGCTTCTATACATCCCAACTTCGTGGCGGCATTACAAATGCCATCCCAAAATGGTGCAAATGCCCGCTCTTTAAAATCGGTATCTACTTTCTGCATAATCTCACACAATCCTAACGCATGAACCACAACACGTTTACCAGACGAAGAAACTGTCGATATCTCTGTACTCATTCATATCTCCTTATGTATCCATAGTCTTCTTGTTCATGTTTTCTACACGTTTATTAACCGCATCTTTTCGCGCCCTCTCGGCTCTCTCGGGGGCTTCTTTCCGCCATTTCTCGGCCCTCTCAAGAATCTCTTTTTGTTCTCTCTTATCTCTTTCCTGCTCTCTCACATTTTGTGCGCGGCAATACCTTTTGTATTCTCGAGTTCCTTGCTTATCCCTAATACAATGAATAATCAAACCAATTAAACACACAAAAAAACCTACGCCGATAATCAAACATCCAGTGAATACCCCAGACATAGCGTCTTGAGTAGTAAATGCACGAATGAGTACCCATGTGCCACCTATCACTGAAATTAATGATAATAGAACACCTATTCCAGGGATAAAACAAGTACCAACACACATAAAGCATATGACACCGATCACATATGACATGGATGTCATAAACGCAAGCGGATAATGACCATGGAAACTTCTCACATCAATAACGAACACCGTTCCAACACCTACCACCACGCTAATAACAGTTAGCGCTATTAAACCAAAAAATATCAAAAATAACGTGCCAATTCCTTCTGTGCCACCCACCGCTGCGCTCACCATTATTAACACCGCCAAACCGAGCAACACGTGTGGCCACCACATAGCCATATCCCCTTTCTGTGATTGATCTCTTTGAACTCATTAGACTTGTCCCCTATTAAGAAAAATGGCTTATCTATCTCAACCAAAATGCCCTACATAAGCCAAATCAAATTATGAGGGGATAGGTCTACTAATGTTGATAATTTATCAAAGACCTTATAAGAAGATTATACTAAAAATAGTATATTGTCAAATATATAGACAACAAAACTTGACTTTTTATTATTTATAGTATATAGTTTATATATGAACCTTAACATACAGAAAGTGAAAAACCCGCACAAAAAAGGTGAAATATGCGTTCGGATAAATGGTCGGGACTTATAAGAGAGCTTGCAATTGAATTTGGCGGCGAGGTGCCGGCGCTACTTCTTATGGATTTTCTTGTGGGAAGAAGAAGGGGTCGGAGACATATACAACCGCAACCCACACAAGAACAGGCAACTACTGCTGATACCATCGCCCCACCATCAAGAGCCGTACCAAAGGCATTATTGAAGTTAAAGTTAACTTCAACTGAAGATGAGATGCATGAGGTGATCCAGTGGTTCTATGAATTATCCAAGAGGTCAAAATCAGAGTTAGCAAAGTGGGATGCCGAGGATCTGGAACAATTATTCAAACTTCCTGCCACGGACAGGACGCTCCTTATGGAAGGAATACTTGGTCCGGCGCCCGCAACGCCAATAAGCGAGGTAAAAAAAGCAAAGCAATGGGTGACAGACCAACTTCCTCACCTTGACGATGAATCATGGGCGATCATTAAAGAATGGGAAGATTGGGCTGATAATATACTCACACCACCATCTCATCCGTAAGGAGACGGAGAATGAATACAATCTTCAAAATCCTTCATGCCCTTGCGACAAAAAATTGGCCAATCGCTCTGCGTGTTTTTCTTATTGGATTATTATGTGCCGCCATCTATCCGGTGATCACTGTTATTACCGGACTTGATGGAACCGCGTGGTCCCCATTCGTTGTCAAAATTATCCTCGCATTAGGATGCGTTGCCGGGGGACTGATACTTTTATGGAAGTATGCATGGAAATGGAGTGTGCTACCACAATGGTCGCGCTGTGCAATACCCATTGCATGTATTGCCACAATCATGCTCATATGCGGCGCAATACCACCGTTGCGATCCCTAGGGGTTGCCTTAGGCCTTGTTGCGAGCAGTGTGGGACTCCTTGTTATTGCTATCTATGTTTTTTCAGCGCGTCTTCTCTATGCGGCGTTTATTGAGGCACCCTCAAGTGCTGATGTGGATTTGGCTGATGCCGAGATTCCCGCAAAAGAAGTGTTTCGTACCATACTTGCCATTCTCGCATGGGAGTGGTTCGGCGCATGGTATTTGACGACATTTAGTTCAGAAATTACCATGGCCACAGGCATCTTTGCCTTTTTTAGCTTAGGCATTGTCGTGCTTACCTCCTACTCACTAGGATATAAAGGAGAAACAGGTCGGAAAGTTTTAATGTATAGCGCTCTGACCGCCTTTATCCTTCTTTCCTTCATCCTTTTAGATAGGATGATCTTAGGGGGCATGGACATGCACGGCAATATAACATTTTTAACAAGTGGTTATATTGGCGGCAAACTCAAGGCCCAAGGAATCTCCACGTCGCAAATAGGAGTAGTGGGATGGATAGCGATCCTCGTTTTCCTTGATCTCGCTGGTGTTGCGATTGCATGGGCTACAGAAAAACCCCTGATAAGCAAACTTACATTTGCAATAATCGCGACACTTAGTGTGTATCTCGCGGGCAGTTGGATCACGCTCAAAGGTTTCTCGATGAAAAAGTCCATTGAGACTCTCACAGCCTTCCTGTCTGATGACGTGAGGGGTCTATCGCACGATATTACCATTGCCCTCACACTCGGAGCAATTGTGGGAGGGATTGCCTGTATCGCAGGCGCTATAACTGCGATAAGAAGAGAGAATTTTCCTGCATGGTCTATGGCGGGATTATCCATTGCTCTTTTTGTTCTCTATCAACTTGTGTTTATTTAATAAATTACAAACACAAAGAAAAAATGAGTAAGCGGTCAACTGATCACAGGTTGACCGCTTTATATTAAATTGATATAATAATGGCATGCCCAATGAATCTTTTTCTTTTAAAGATGCTTTCAAAGCACAATTCCCTGGCGGGAAAAAAAAGAGAGAATCCCCGCCCGAGGCAGAACCTGACACAAGATCAGGTTTTTCGGGAACTCCGCGCACTCAAGGAATAACGGAAGAGCCAAGAGAAGAGGAGGCTAACATTGAACCACAAACTCACCAAAGGACGATGGGACAAAATTCAGTGAAAGAAACAACTAAGCTAATAGTTAGGGGTAAAAATTCTAAAGAAGCGCGCAAAATTTTATTAGAAGAAATCTTAAGAAAAACTATTAATAAAAAAGGTTGGTCGGGTTTTGATGTAAAAAAAGGAGGTGCTGTAGAAAAATCAGCACACTCAGCACACAAGGAATTTCTGAAGGAATGTTTGAGGGAAATTAAATACTCTATCCAGGAATCCGATTATGACGATATAAAAACAAAAACGAATAAAGGTGGACCAACCCCTTGGCGTAGAAATACTAATTGGAACAAAGCCAAGGGGGAATATAGGGACGCATGGAATAATTTACGAAAATCAGCAATAGATGCTCACATTTGGGAGCAAAATGATGAACGCGAGTTTATAAGAGAAACCGAGGCGCGAACACCGTGGGCGGTTAAGGAGACCGCGCGCAATATGGCGCTCAATGTAGCAGTTGCGGGAATCTATGGTCTTGGCTATGCCACGATCGTCGCGCCATGGAAGGCATTTGAACTTGGACTGAAATATGCCTCCCAGCTCACTGACAACGAAAAATATACCAAAGGGATGATGGATATAATGTTCAAGAAAAAAAGAGAGAAAGCGGCAAAAGGAGAACCGAAAAAAGAGGAGTGGAATAAGGCGAAAGAGTATGAGGTGATGCAGAAGGTGAAAACAATGGAAATAGAGTATATTGAGACCCTCAAGAATGCAATCATAGAGCAGAAGGCCCAAGGCGATATGAAACCAGAAGATTATGCGGCATTAACGGACGCACGCAAAGAAGAGCTTAAGAAAGATATAGGAACAAGGGGGTATAGAAATGTCTGGCGCGTATTGCGTGGTCATTGGATTCAAGAGGGGGCGTGGAATATAAAAAATGAGAAAGAATTTAGAGATGTTATTGGTGGCGATAATGAATTACAATTAAGAGATCTTGTGACAGAAGCAGAACGCAATCAGCTTAAAAAGGCAAGAGAAGAAGAAACAAAAATTAAAAAAAATATAGCAACAGCCGATGACGAAGCACAAAAGGAACTAGAAAGTAACTTGGTATACGTCCAACAACGCATAGCAGATATTGAGAATCGAAAAAAAGTACGCAAAGATAACATGGGATGGCCCGAGTATCAAAGAGGAAAGAAAAAAGGCGGGACAAGCACCGAAGAGTATGTAACAACCGAAGATGAACAGGATGAAGAAGAGGAAGAGGAGAATTAAAAAACTCACCTATGAAGGACAAAAAAACCATATGAACTTCGAAAAAATCGCACAATCTAATCTTATGGATACGCTCAATCTTAAAGACGCGCCGCAGGAGGCACGACAAGAGGCGGTGGATGATGCGTTGGAAGTTATCTTTGAAAGCGTTGCTGACCGCGTGAAGGCGGAGCTTTCGGAGGAGGCGCTCATTGAATATGAACATGTGTTTGACGAGGGCAACTCCGAAGAAGAACGTGTCGCATTTATTAAAAAGCATATTCCGAATTTTGAGGAGATTGTCGCGGAGGAAACGTTTCGCTATAAATATCTGATGGAGATTATGGTTTCTGCTTCGGGGGAGTCATGATGATTTTTTCCCTCACCCTTACCACCCCTAACCCCTCCTATATAGGAGGGGAATAAAAAGTATTGCTTATATATGAAACCCCGCCCCCGCAAACAATCAAGAAAAAGATGGTATCGGTATCTGCCGCTTCTCGTGGCGGCGGTTTTTTTGATTGGC
>CAYHZE010000012.1:0-17774 GCA_964361015.1 uncultured Candidatus Saccharibacteria bacterium
TTGTTTCCACCCGTACAATCTCACCCAATACAAGCGATAATTGGCCAACTTTCGCCATGACATAATCGCCTCTGCGAACAACCGCGTTTTGAGCAACAAGTTCAAGTGAAAACGCATGTCCCCCTAATCCCTTTGCAAATGCCTTCACCTCTAATGGAAGCAATTCAACATCGAAAACTTCCTCCACATTGGCGGCAACACTCACTTTCGCGAACAAGTCTTCTACATCCGTTATCCTGCCAATCAACAAACCATTCGCATCAACCACGCTATCCCCTCTTTTGATTTCCTCATTGGCCCTGCGATCAATGAGTAAATATTCTTTCCCAAATTCATTGCCGTAATAAACAACTGAAAATCCTTTTAAATTTATTTTATTTTTTTCTTTAAATCCAAGGGCAGATCGCAGACGGTTATTTTCTCCGATTAATGCCGTAATCTCCGCATCTGCTGCTGCAATTTTTCTTTCCGCGTCAGTATCAACGTGCCCATTATCATTACGTTGCAACAATGGAGCGCCCATCCATACACGAAATCTGTGTAAGGATATTACACCCGGACGTATTCCCTGAAATAGTTGCGCACGTAAAAATCGTCCTGGCGCACGTGCATTCAAAAAAATAAGCAACCCCAAGAGAATAAGCGAAACAACGGCATATACAAAAAAACGAGGGCGTATCATAACAAAAGATAGTAAACCTACTGTGTAAAGATTCTTCTGCAATTTCCATATTTCGGCTACGGCTTTGTAAAAATTATTCAACATATACGCTGTATATGCTTCAAAATTTTTCCAACGCCTACTGCGAAATCTGAAGATTTGGGGTCAGAAGATTTGGGGTCAGCCACCATTCTTTTTCTGTCTTCCCACAGATCTTAAGGTTTGCTCCAATCCAAATTTCTTGATCATGCGCGTAACCCATGTATCAGATCCAAAAGGAATGCTTTTAATAATTGACCTTTGAATAGCCTCTTCTTCTTTTGCGGTTTGAGGATTATTCAGCCATGTAAGATAATCGGGAGGGGGCGGGACTGGCCAAGGGGCAAGTAGTTTCTTTTGCTCTTCATTCCCCTGCTCTCTTCGCCATACGCTTGACCATTTCCACTGTTCGGCTTTTTTGACAATATTGGCGCGTTTGGGATTACGCTCAACATAGCGAACGAGGGTAAGAAAATAGAGATCATCCTCACAGAGAAACGATTTGTATCTCCCTTGGTAGAGATGCCCGCCACCTATGGTTTCTTTGGCAACATGCCAGCGCCGGGTATGAGTGTTGGTGATCCAGCTCATAAATTGTACAAGATCACCATCCTGTTTCGGAGAGAGTACGAGATGCCAATGGTTTGGCATGATGCAGTAGGCGAGAATGCGCATGTCAGTGCGTTCTTTCCCCTCCTCAAGGATTGATTCAAATAATTTGTAGTCGTCTTCAGTATCAAAAATCTGGATACGAGCATTTGCGCGGTTAATCACATGATAGATATACCCACCGAGTGCGACTCGTTCTATTCTTGGCATGAGTGTATACTATCATAAATGGTGGCTGACCCCAAATCCTCATACTCCTTCATTGGTATTTGCATCCCAGAACTTGATGCGCCAGTAGTAGAGAGTGGAAGATGCGAGAGATGTAGAGCCTGCGTAGGAAATATCAGGGATATATAGAAATTAAAGAACCTGTAGATTCAGAATAGCACAGTAGGCTGGAATATAGTACCATATGAACATGGATAATTTTAATAGAATTTACAACATATTGTGGTCTATTTTCGCATTTGGGAGCGGACTATATTTACTCATTTACACAGAACAATTCATTAAGTTAGCTAAACGCAGATTTAATAATTTATATCAAAAAACGGGTTTTTTTCTGTTTAAACTCCAGGCGGAAAGTATTGATAGTGATTACATACATGCGACAACCTCACTTGTCGGCCTCTTTTTTGCCGCAGCAGGTGTTTTGATATTCCTACAAAACATCTAACTACTATTGTTATAATCATACATAAAGCCACCAGTATACTGGTGGCTTTATGTATATTTCCAGCGTGAGTAACGAATACCATCACATATTACAATTATTTCTGCCTTCGCGCTCTGAGTGCGTTAATTTGTAACTGAATACCATCAAGTTGTGCTTTCATAGCAGAAAGTTGCTGTGATCTTGATTGCTGTGATAGCGAAAACGGATTTCCTCCTGTCATGGTAGGTGGAAATGCTTGTAATCCTGTTGGCATGGAAGTATTACGCTCCACATAGTTTGGGCTGGCAATAATCGGAGATGAAGCTGGTGCATAGTTAGGCGTGCTGAAATTTGAAGAACTCTTCAACATTAAGCCTGCAGATTGTTCTCCTCCGAATAATGGAATTGATACTTCTTTTCTTGCGTAAATATCACCGCTAAAACCAAGAGTAAGGATACCTGAGGTTTGAGTTGATATACCTCGACTACTTTCAGTCCGAGTTATTCCACCTCCTACCATAGGTACAACACTAATACCAGTGACTATGGATGATTCTATTTTATGTGGAACATCTCCGGGTGAATAAGAAATTGACAAAGGAGAGAGCGAAAAACCTGTTCCTATACCCCCGGAGGCAAAATAATTAATTCCTTGAGTACTTATCCGTAAACCAGTTGAACCACTTAAGCCCATGTAAGTTCCTGATATAGCGATTTCCACGACTTTTCCATCCGCATCACGATATACAATCGGGTTATCTCTTCCATAAGAATAGCTATTCAATTGTTGCGGATCAAAAAGGAATTGGTTTGGATTGTCTCTCGCCGTAGGATCTTCCGAAAGGAACTGCCCCCTCCCCCCATCATAATATCTCGCATTCAAATATGACAGAGAGGTGGCCGCGTCATACTGCTCCCCTATATATTTCCTCCTCTCATCAAAGCTCCCGGACTTCGTGTCTGTTCGTATTGAGCCAAACGGATAATACTCAATAGTCTCCGCTACGTTCCCGCTCTTATCCGTCACAATGTTCGTGCCTCCGAGATGATCGGGATGCACAATGTAGGTGCTTGTGGCTCCTCCTATGCTGTCCACGGTACTAATTAAATCACTGCCTGCATAGATATACTTAGTCGTAGTAGCACCACTTACGCTATACAATCTGCTCGCAAACGTAGTCGTCCCCGTGGTGTCGTTGAGGGTGACTCGGTTGCCTCCGTAGTCATAGCCATAGGTACTGGATGCAGTCCCATTCCCCGCCTGCGTCATCCTGTTCCGGTAGTCCCATGCATAGAGCTTGGAGCCGTATGAGGTTACGTTGCCGTTGTTGTCATAACTCAATGCAGTCCCATTGATGGACGTAGCCGCATGCGGATTAGCATACCCCGTACTTGCATACAAATACTCCCCAAGCGCAGAGGTAGCAATATTCCCAATCTTGTTGTACACCCATGTCTGAATATATCGTACATCAGCCAATATGAACGTACTCGTGGCACTACTCCATACTCCTTCAGTAGTACCTGCATCCCAGAACTTGATGCGCCAGTAGTAGGTGGTGCTTGAAGCAAGGGTTTGGCCAGCGTAGGAGAGGTCAGGGCTTCTCGTGCCTTGGGTAGTACTTGCCATGGTGGTAGTACCGGAGTCCCAGTAGGTGGAGGCAAAGGAAGAGGAGGTGGAGACTTGGATGCGATACTTGCCTGAAGTATCCCCTGCATCGGGGTCGTTGTAGATGGCGGAGAATTCAGGGGTGGTGTCGGTGATGTCTACGGGATTGGTTTGAGATTCGGTGAGAAGGGAGGTGGGTGCGGTGGGGGCACCAGTGGATGCTGTATGCTCCACCACAAGTTTAGGATCTGCACTAGTGCCTGCTACATCTGCCGCCACTCCTGCGGCACGCACTACTTTGTTCCCTAGCCATGTGGGCTCGCTGTTATCAAATATGCCGGACATCATAAAACCGAATTTTGATATGCCCGTGGCATTTACGTTGGTAAGTCCTGCGGCATTAAGCGTGAAGTTGTTGTAGGTCGCATCATCGTGTGTCCAGCTTGATACGGCGATGCGGGAAGCTGAAACCTCTGTAGACATAGTAGTCGTCCAATTCGTATAATCGCCTGCCGCCAATGCTGTGTTGGAAGTAGGATTTGCATTTGTGGCGACCACTGATTGATTAAAGGCCTCGTTTTGATAGTCATTGTGGCCTGCAATGGAGTAGGTAGCAGAATTGACTGTTTGTCCCGATCCAATGGGAGAGGTATCAAAAAGAACAACGCCTAGCCACGTCCCTTGCCAACGGCCTGATGTGGTTAAGTTCCATGTAGAGATGATATTATCAATTTTTGTTTGATCATCTACTGCGCTTGTCCCCGTCCCCCCTCTCATTGAGGACCATACTTCATCTACGGGCGTTCTGCCTACACTTCCATCTACGCTGGTGCTTTCTGGACTGGCATTGGGATAAAAGGTGGAGGTGGTGTTGCCGATCTTTCCTGTGACGATACGCTCGTTTGTGTGTTTCTCCTGTTTGACTTTGATCGTATGCTCAAGGGATTGAAGCAATGCTTCTTTGGGGTCTTCGCGGAGATGCCGTTCATGTACTGCTCCTTTATCATCTGTCCATGTACGCACGATATCTCCTGTGAGGTCTGGTACGAGAATGGGGGGATTGAAGAAGCGGAAACGTTCAAGGTCTACGGTGCCGTCTGTGCCAAAGCCAATTTGCTCTCCGTTTTTATTCCATGCACGGGCGAATACTTGGATGCCGCCTTCAATGGGATCCATACCAATGATCTCAATATCGTAGTCTGTCCGTGCGGTGCGGGCAATGTAGTTGAGTTTGGCGATCTCTTGGCCTTTGATGGTGGCGCGGTCGTTGGCGGATTTGTTGGTCAACAGAGAAGTGATGCGGGAAGAAGAAGCATGAATTCCCGCTCCTTCTCCTACCCCTCCTAACCTCCCCTGTATCAGGGGAGGAACAGAAGAGGAAGAGGTTGCGATACCACCCCTAACCCCTCCTATATTAGGAGGGGAACTGGAAGATGTGCTATCCTCTGTTGATTCATAGGTCTGGATTCCCGCTTGCGCGGGAATGACAAGAGAGGTTGTCGCCTGGTCCCGTATTGTCTGCGGAAATGGAGTATCTGCCGGACGTTCGGTGGTGAGGTCAAGAATGAAAATTTCAGACGGACTTAGAGGCGGCTCACTGCTTGGTGTTGGTGCGAGCGGAGATTCTTGTATGGGCGATGCATTGGGTGAAGGACTGGGGATAGAGAGATCATCGCCATGTGCCGCCGCCTGACTCGCGGCAAGAAACGCTTCCTCATCAAGCGCAAGAAGTCCGATACCGCCCATGCCGCCAATCACAGTTACCGTTGATGTGGCGCCAGTAAGACGGTACAGATCATCATATTTATAGTCGTAGATTATTTGTGTCCCGGTTGTAGTCGCATTTGCATTGTCAATAAGGCGGGTGATGTTGCCTACGGCATCGTACTCATACAAGAGGTCCTGAAGAACGAAGGTGCCCGTAATACTCATCGTATGCTCCACCACAAGTTTAGGATCTGCACTAGTGCCTGCTACATCTGCCGCCACTCCTGCGGCACGCACTACTTTGTTCCCTAGCCATGTGGGCTCGCTGTTATCAAATATGCCGGACATCATAAAACCGAATTTTGATATGCCCGTGGCATTTACGTTGGTAAGTCCTGCGGCATTAAGCGTGAAGTTGTTGTAGGTCGCATCATCGTGTGTCCAGCTTGATACGGCGATGCGGGAAGCTGAAACCTCTGTAGACATAGTAGTCGTCCAATTCGTATAATCGCCTGCCGCCAATGCTGTGTTGGAAGTAGGATTTGCATTTGTGGCGACCACTGATTGATTAAAGGCCTCGTTTTGATAGTCATTGTGGCCTGCAATGGAGTAGGTAGCAGAATTGACTGTTTGTCCCGATCCAATGGGAGAGGTATCAAAAAGAACAACGCCTAGCCACGTCCCTTGCCAACGGCCTGATGTGGTTAAGTTCCATGTAGAGATGATATTATCAATTTTTGTTTGATCATCTACTGCGCTTGTCCCCGTCCCCCCTCTCATTGAGGACCATACTTCATCTACGGGCGTTCTGCCTACACTTCCATCTACGCTGGTGCTTTCTGGACTGGCATTGGGATAAAAGGTGGAGGTGGTGTTGCCGATCTTTCCTGTGACGATACGCTCGTTTGTGTGTTTCTCCTGTTTGACTTTGATCGTATGCTCAAGGGATTGAAGCAATGCTTCTTTGGGGTCTTCGCGGAGATGCCGTTCATGTACTGCTCCTTTATCATCTGTCCATGTACGCACGATATCTCCTGTGAGGTCTGGTACGAGAATGGGGGGATTGAAGAAGCGGAAACGTTCAAGGTCTACGGTGCCGTCTGTGCCAAAGCCAATTTGCTCTCCGTTTTTATTCCATGCACGGGCGAATACTTGGATGCCGCCTTCAATGGGATCCATACCAATGATCTCAATATCGTAGTCTGTCCGTGCGGTGCGGGCAATGTAGTTGAGTTTGGCGATCTCTTGGCCTTTGATGGTGGCGCGGTCGTTGGCGGATTTGTTAGCGAGGAGGGATTCAATGCGGGAAGGAGGGGTCTGGATTCCCGCTTGCGCGGGAATGACAGATGGGGAAGAAGATGAGACTAAAATAGGCTCATCTGCTGATAATATACTACTCGTGGCAAACGTACTGCTTCCCGTTAACTCCATGGTCTGGATTCCCGTTTTCACGGGAATGACAAGAGAGAGGGGAGTGGTAGAGGCGCTCGTGGAAGTTGCTACGGCTTGGCTGGTCAAAAACGCTTCCTCGTCAAGCGCTAACGCGCCAATACCGCCCATACCAAATGTCTCTCCGGAGCTTGTGGCTGTCGTGGTAAGAATATTTGTCAGCCGATAGAGACGATTGGCGTCATAACTGCGTTTCGTTTGCGTGCCATTGCCAAAGTTGCGGTATGTTACCGCACCCGTAGGGCTATATTCGGTATTTGAAACAAGGTTGATTGCCGTAGTAGTGCCATTTTCGCGCTTAATTGCCGTCTCCATTAATCCTGCGGAATTGTAGGTATAGGATACGAGGGTATTGTCCGGATAGGTAATGCCTGTGAGATTCCCCTGCCGGTCACGGGTATAAGTTGTAGTATATGCGCTACTCGATATGGTGTTGCGTTCTGTTTTAATTCTGCCCAATGGATCATAGGTGTAATTGATACCGGAAGCCGTGGTCGTGGCGCCACAAAGCATTCCTTTGCCGTTGTCACAGGTATCATAGGAATAGGTTATTTCTGTTCCTGCGCTGTCGGTGTAGTTCTCGGTGAGGGGACGATTGATATCGTCATGGGTGTAGTTCACAGTTTGGGACTTGGGATCAGTGGTTGACGCGATATTGCCTGAATCATCATAAGAGAAATACCATGTTCCGTATGTAGCATCGCCGGAAGCATGGAGGTCTTCGGCCGTGAGACGCCGTCCAAGTCCGTCATAGGTAAAGTTGCGGATGTTGGCTTGTTCATCCGTGATTGTAGTAAGGTTTTTTAAATAATTGTACTGATAGGCCGTTATATACGTTGCGGCGCCATTGACTTCCTCTACACGGACCAGATTTTTGTACGCATCGTTGAAGAGCCGTTTTACCTTTCCGTTGGCATCGGTGATGGTCGTCTTCCCGTCATCATAAGCGCTTGACGTGGTACCCAGTGCGGTACCTACCGCAGTAACTCGATCCATCGGATCATATATGGTGGTCGCAAAAAGAGTCTGTGAGGTTACTGCCGTTGTTCGAGAAGCACTCGTGGAAAAGTAAGGAAGGGACTCGCGATGAAGTTTCCCTCGCCTGTCATACTGGAAATCTTTGACTGCGTAGGTATTGGCATCTTCAGCCTCCGTGCGTTCCTGGATTGTTCGGTCAAGGCCATCCATATATGTATAGCGTTCGGTTGAGGTACCGGCATCCAAATAGTTTGTTTCTAATATCTTGCGAGAACCGATAGTGTCGGTATAGGCATAAGTCGCTTTGGTGACAGATGAGGAGGGGGTGGTAACATCCGGCTGTTTTTCCTCGGTTGGGCGATCAAGAGCGTCGTAGGTCGTATCAAAGATGTAGCCATGAGGATTATACGTGCGCTTTACTTTTCCGCTTGAATAATCATAGAGAAAACTGCTTGCAAGATTCACGGGATTGGTCAAGGTGGCAAGATGGATATTGTCCGTGTCGTAGGTATAGGTGGTGGTTTTGTCCCTAGGGTCTTTTTCCTGGGTTACCATGCCGTAGGAGTTGAAGGTCTTCTCGGTATCTATCCATGTTGCACCGGACTTCCAAAATTCTCGTTTGGTTTCGTTGCCTTTGGTTACACTGCCATGCGCGAGAGAATCGTAATAGAACTTCGTGTCTTTGACCGTGGTGGAGGCGTTGTTGACCACGGTTTCCTGTGAGGGAAGTCCCATCATGGGAACCGTGCTTGATGACGCGTATGTGTAGGTAGCGCCGAATATGTCTGTGCTGGATGCGATGAAAGAGCCATCATCAGAGGCCGTGACTTCACCCCACTCTTGCTTGTAGATAAGGTTTCCTGTGCTTGTGTTGTAGCGATGGGTTTGGGCTTTGTCTTTGTGATCCGCGTCTCCGTCATAGGTCATCTCGGTCGCACGCGCGAGATAGACATAGTTTCTCTGGTAGTCCAGAGCAGTGCGATCCCATGCATTGATGGTTTTTTGGTAAAGGTTGTTGGAGGCATCATAGACCTCTATGCGGTAGGGCTTGCCTTTCTTTGCGATATGATCCTGATATTCTCCAATGGCGGACTGGGTGGTGGAACCCTGCTGATGGTAGAAGGTTTTAGTGATAAAACCAAAAGGATCGGTTCTGGTGGTGGTGGCGAATCCGGCAAATTCTCTATCATACGGGCCGTTGAAATAATATTCTCCTCCGCCGTAGGTATAGGTGGTGGTAGCAATAGGACTAAAGCCATCATTGACGCCGATAGCTTCTACAAGATCAAGGTTTAACGGCAGGCGAGGATTTAAGAGAGCGCCTCCGCTGGTAAATTCCGGACTGCCTTTGTAGAGAATGGATGTAGTGGCGCCGGAGCTTGAGCGGACAATAGAGAGGATATCTGCTTTTGTGCCGTCCTGGATATATATCTTTTTCACAGCTCCTGTTTCAATAGATTGGATCAAATCAGGGAGCCCGTCTCCATTTACGTCAGCCATACGGACTCCTGCATCGTATTCGGGCGTTGAAAGAACAGCATACGGAATGTTGGACGTGGTATAATTTGTATCATGAGTCCATCCTGTGCTGTCGCCGTCGTTGAGATAGAACTTTTTGGTGGCGCTATTTTCATGCAATTTAACAAGATCAGAGAGATTATCTCCATTTGAATCTATAATCCGAACCCCTCGATCTTCTCCGTTGCCGCCGGTAAAATCAGGAAGAGTCGAGGTTGCATAGGTTAATGTCGCGTTAGTCCATCCGGTGCCATTACCGTTGTTGATCAGGATCCGATCATCGGAGGAGTTGCCTTCGTGCAACTGGATTATGTCGCTAAGACCATCACCGTTGATGTCCATGGTGCGGACGCCAAGTTCGTGGCTGTCCGGAGGATCGTCGCCGACTTGGGTAACAAACCACGGGAGGCTGGATGTGGCATAATTAGTATCAAGGGTCCAGCCGGTGTTATCGCCGTTGTTGATGAAAACTTGTTTTTGACCAGTTTCTTCATAAGAATAGACGAAATCCGACAAGCCATCACCGTTGAAATCTCCGATGCGGATTCCGCGGTCTTCTCCGCTGGTTGTAGTGAAAAACGGAATATTTGAAGTGGCATAGGACATCTGTTCTGTCCAACCGGTGCCATTGCCATTGTTGATAAAAATCTTTTTCAAAGAGCTGCCTTCATACGATTGAACAAGATCAGGCAAGCCGTCTCCATTCACCTCCATGATGCGAGCGCCTACATCGGGAGAAAAAATGGGCAAGCTTGAAGTTGAATATGACATTGCGACAGTCCAGCCAGTGCCATCGCCATTGTTGAGGTAGATATTTTTTGCAGGACCTGTTTCAAATAATTGCACCAGGTCGGAAAGGCCATCGCCATTCACATCAACCAACTGCACGCCGCGATTGGTGTGACTTGCATCATTCGCGATAAACCAAGGAATGGTGGATGTTGCGTAGTTTGTATCGTATGTAAAAGAATCCCTTGCCCGTTCATAGGTAAACTGGGTAGGAGGGAGTGAGATAGTTGATCCGGATGATTCATCCCGTCCGGTTTCCGTAATAACCGAAAGAAGAGAACGTATGCCGTTGTCTGTGGTGGTGTAGGCAAGCTCGTATTTATGCACCCATGAGCCGTTGACCTTGGACTGTATTTCGTAGATGCGGTAGCGCGAGGCTACCGAGAAGCCGGTGGCTGTGGAGCTTGCGACATCAGTACGGGATTCCTTCAGAAACTCTACCTCAAAGATTCCGGAGTCGCCTGGACTTCTCGTGTATTTGATAATTGAGGGATAGATTTGTCCCTGATCTTTTGTGTATTCATAGGTAATGGCATTGCCATTGGGATCTTCCACTTTTTGTAGCATCCATCTATATATCCTTGTGGAATCAGAGGGATCATCAAGACGACTTAACGTTGAGGTGCCAAAGGTATAGATCCACCCCTGCTTGTCCGTAACCTTCCACCATGCGTGACCAACAAATTGATACGCTCTGAATGCGCCGTTTTCCACTTTGGCGCCGTAGTCCTCGGTGGTAGTAGCTGATTCTTTTCGCTGAATCTCATCATCAAAGGAGGAGCGGAAATAAAAGTCAGAAAAGAGAGATTCAACCCCCTCTTTGTTGACGCGTTCAATATAGGGAATGTCTATTGTCCAACCAAATCCCGCGATATTGACGCTCTCTTGATTGCGGCTTGAATAATTGAGATTGAGAGCTGGTTCTACGCCCTTTCTTCCCGGAGGCACTTTTATGGGATAGGAGAGTGTTAGGGCGCCGGAGGATTCATCGGCCTGGACTTTGAGTGAGGCATTGATGGAGTGGCGTTCATCCTCATACAATGCCTGATTGCCGCCACCGCCGCTAAGAAGCTCAAGTGGAGGTTCTTTATTATCGGGTTTTTTGGATAATGCCGCAGGTGTAGCTGGTTTTTCTTGAGGAGATGGCTGTGGCCGACTCTCTGGCGTGAGTGAAAGAGAAAAGGGATCCACTGGCTCACTTGCAGAACTCTTTTCGTTGCCCGTTCCGTCTTCTGTATTTTTCACTGAATTGTCGGATACTGAAAGCGTAGCTTGCGATGTTGATGGAGCATCAGTCACTGATACGCTTTGGGCGAAAATCGGAGTAACAGGGGTTATAAAAAAAGACGCGAGCAACGTCAAAACAGTCAATCGCGCGAATATTCTCTCAAATAATTTTTTCATATAGTTTATTGTAGGCACTCCCCAAAGCAGAAAGAAGGAATTTTTTGTTTATAAAATCATTCTTAGGTTTTAGTAAATACATATGTACTATATCATAATTATTTCTTAAAAGAAAAGAAACAACTCAAAACTCCCCATACGGGGAGTTTTGAGAGTAAATATTTCCGTGGGGCCACCACGTTCGGGGCGCTTGTCTAGCATTTAACCCTCATCCCGCTTGGCGGGATGGGCGGCGTTAAGCTCTGCTTAACGTTTCGCCCACTGCGGAGCTCGTCTTGCTTTTTTGAGGCCGAATTTTTTGCGTTCTTTTGCGCGGGGGTCGCGTTTGAGAAAACCTGCGCGCTTCAAGCGTTTGCGAAAATCGGGATTGAATTTTATCAAACACCGCGCAAGCCCGTGGCGCACCGCTTCTGCCTGGCCGTGAGATCCACCGCCCGTTAATTTTACGGACACACGAAAACGTCCAAAAAGTTTCATTTTTTGCAATGCTTCTTCTATAATTTTTTGCTGATCAAATGTTTTAAAAAATTCCGTGTATAATTTATTGTTCACCTGAAAATCACCTGCCTTGGTAAACAAACGCACGCGCGCCACAGCAGTTTTCCGGCGACCCACTCCTTCAAAATAACGATCGGGTTTTTTATTTTTGGCATCCGCCTCTTCATCCGAAAATTCCAATACCGGCGCGGGTTCCGTTGTCTCATGTACGGCTTCTTCCGGCGCCTCGCTGGTTTTAGCTTTTGGCTGAACGGATTTTTTAACCCGCTTTTTCGGCTCTGCCGGTACATTTTTTTCTTCAATTTTTTCTTTTTGTTTTATCATATCGGGTTAGTAGATCTAATCTTTTTTCAAATCTTTTTTAATCAAGATAAGATGTTTGATAATTTGATTGCGCAGCCGATTTTTAGGAAGCATGCCCATCACCGCGCGCCGAAACGCAATGCGCGAATCACGCGCCATGACCTCTGCTAGCGTTTCTGCCTTTTGACCTCCGTGAAATCCTGTATGACGCAAGTAAACTTTTTCTTTCATTTTCTTTCCCGTAACTTTCAAAAAATCGGTATTATAGACTGTGACAAGATGGGAAGGCAATAGGGACGGATTAAACTGGCTTGTATGTTTACCGCGCAATAACACTGCCGCTTGAGTTGCAAGGCGGCCGAGAATTTTATTAGTTGCATCAATGTGATAATCCATAATTGGGGTATAGCGTATAGCGTATAGCGTATAGAAATAAATCTTTATTTACTACACCTTGAACACCCTAAACGCCCAACGCTGCTCATTTTACCAATTCAATCATTGCCATCTCCGCATTATCGCTGTGCCTGGGTACTAACTTGATGATGCGCGTATATCCGCCGCGGCGCTCCGTATATCCTGCCGCGCGGTCAATAATTGTTTTAACTGTTGTGGGAGAAAATGTCGCGGCCAATATGCGGCGACTGGCAAGTGTGGGATTTTTTGCCCGTGTAATCCACTTCTCAATCCGGGGACGAACTTCTTTTGCCTTTGCCTGCGTGGTGGTAATCTTGCCCAACACAAAAAATGAAGAGGCCAAACTCTTCATTAAAGCCCGCCGTTGGCCCGCTTTGCGGCCAAATATTCTGCCTTTTCCTCGGTGTTTCATATCTTTCTACTGTTTCAAGGTAATGCCGAAATTACCAAGAGCTTTTTTGATCTCTTGGATCCCTTTATCGCCAAGTCCTTCCACTTCTCTTAACGTCTCTTCCCGCTTGCGCGCAATGCCGCCAACCGTCTTAATCCCGGCTTCGCGCAGTACATTAAGCGTGCGGCTGGAAAATTTCAGCGTATCAAGTTTTATTTTAAATACTTCTTCCGTTTCTTCCGCGCCTTCATGGTCGGATCCATCTTTTATTTCTTTTGCCGCCGCAATAATAGGCGGGATAGGAAAAGCCGTTGTTTCAAAACCTTGCGCAAGCTCTGCGAACTGATCCACCAGAATCGCCGCCGCTTTATTAAACGCTTCCCGCGGAGTAATTGAACCGTCAGTCTCCATATCAATACGCAAGCGGTTGTAATCCGTACGATCTTCCACGCGCATGTCCTGAACTTCATAATTCACCGAGCGCACCGGAGAAAATGACGCATCGAGTGCGATTGTCCCGATTTCCACTTTATCCTTTGTTTTTCCTTCAACCGGAACAAACCCCCGTCCGGATTCTACTACTCCTTCAATAGTGAGATGTGATTTCTTTGAGGTAAGCGTGGCAATATAAACATCCGCGCTTACGACTTCTACCTGTGAAGGACATTCAAAATCTTTCCCGGTTATTCTTTTCTCACCTTTTACGTTAAGCGTAACAGCAAAAGGGCCCGGCTCGTGCAATTTGAAACGCATTTGCTTAAGATTCAAAATGAGATCAATCACATCCTCCATGACGCCTTCAATTGTTGAAAATTCATGGCCAACACCCTCGATTTTTACCGAGGTCATCACCGCTCCTTCAAGAGAAGACAAAAGCACGCGGCGCAAACTATTGCCTATTGTCTGGCCATATCCGGGATAGAGTCCTTCAATTTCAAATATAGCCCGATTGCCTTCTTCGGTCACCACTTTTGGTTTTGATGGAAGTGGAATCATGTTTATAAAAAACTGCTTTAATGATAAAAAATTAACGAGAATAAAATTCCTTTACTTTCGTGATATCAACAGTTGTCTGCACATCATCGGCTTCGGGATCTGCGGTCATAATGCCTAACTTTTTACCCTTATCAAGAGAAAGCCATTTCGGCGCCTCGTATGATCGCATCGTATCGTCAATGCGCTTAAAAAAACCTGATCTCAAAGCTTGTTCTTTCAGTGCAACCATATCCCCTTTTTTGACTTGATATGATGGGATTGATACTCTCTTGCCATTGACCGTCACATGTCCATGGCTCACGGCTTGACGCGCCATACGCCGTGAATCCGCAAATCCAAGCCGGTATACGACATTATCTAGCCGGCGCTCCAGTAGTTTAAGCACATGAACGTTCAACATCCCCTTTCGGGAAGCCGCAATAGCAATATACCTCTTAAGATCCCTATCGTCAAGTCCGTAGACAAAACGGATTTTTTGCTTCTCGCGAAAAAGAACGCCGAATTCAGAGGGTTCGCGGCGCTTACCTTTTCCCTTGCTTTTGCCATGCACGCCCGGAGCATAATTTCTTCGCGTCAGCGCGCATTTTGGGCCAACGCAACGATCCCCTTTAATAAAAAGTTTTTCTCCAAGTCGCCGTTCAACTTTTTCTAATACTTTTGTCATCTGTTATCTTTTATCTTTGAATTTTTCAACGTTGAAATTTTCAAACTTTATTTATACCCGTCTTACTTTTTTAGATCGCGGCCCATTATGGGGTTGGGGTGTAACATCTTTTATTGAAATAAGATTAAGTCCGTGATTAGCAAGAGCGCGTATCGCGGAATCACGGCCCGAACCTACTCCGCTTACGCGGACTATAATTTCTTGCATACCGCTTTTTTTTATTTTTTCAATAACCATTTCCGCAACTCGAGCCGCCGCAAACGGCGTTGCTTTTTTGGCGCCCGAAAAACCCAAAGCGCCGGCTGAAGACTGTGCCAATACATTTCCTTTCTCATCAGAAATCGTAATCATCGTATTATTATATGTCGCCTGAATATGGGCAATCCCCCGCACAAGTTTACCGCGCGCGCGCGCGCTTTCCATCCCGCCGCCCGCAGATGACAATCCAGCCCCTTGCGGGGACTTACTGTTTTCATCTTTTTCTCCTTTCGCAATAACGCGTTTTTTACCCATTCTTCGTTCTTCACTTCGCGTGGAGCTTCGGATGGCAAGCCATCCAAGACATCTTGACTATCACTAATTAGTGAGCGAAGGATGTCCTTCCGAAGCTTTAGCGAAGGAGGACTACATCTTAAATTATTTACGATTAAAGACCTTAATGTTATTGTGCAAAAGGTCTTAAGTCGGACTTGCCGCGGTCTTGCGTCCGGAACCCATGGTTTTGCGCACATTTCCTCTGCGCGTGCGTGAATTTGTTTTTGTGCGCTGACCTCGCACCGGAAGCCCCCGCATATGGCGGAGACCGCGATAGGACTGAAGTTCGCGAAGGCGCTTGATATTTGTCATAATATCGCGGCGCAAATCTCCTTCAATCTTGTATGATTTTTCCACTACCTCGCGAATCCTGTTTATTTCAGCAGGCGTTAAATCTTTGGCGCGCTTACAGCCATCCACTTGCACTTGCTTGAGAATCTTTCGCGATAACGCCAAACCCAAACCGTAAATATACGGCAGTGAATACTCTATTTTCTTATTATCGGGAATGTTGATACCCAGAATACGCATGAAAAAGTTTATAAGTTATAAGTTATAAGTTATAAGTGTGCGGAATATCTTTTCTTACAAACTTATAACGTATCGACTTATAACTTCTGCCATCTATCCTTGCCGTTGTTTATGTTTGGGATTTGACCGGCAAATAACAAACAACCGACGATTGCGTCGGACCAGCTTGCACTTTACACACATTGGTTTTACCGATGCTCGTACTTTCAAGTTTAGTTTATTAGTTACGCTTCGCTTTGGTTTATAAGTTTATACGTTGAGTGTGATATTAAATAAAAAGTGTGCCTTGTTTGATGTAATACCATCTTCAATTAACTCCTGAACATTGCTCCTTGATCCACGCATACCCCAACAACTGCTGCATTGCGGGAATATCATCGGCCCATTGGTTTACGGCACTGGCAATGGTCTGCTCTTGCTGCTCAAGACTTTCAAACAGGGTATTGCAGGTCGCTCTTCGCATTTCTTCAAAAAATCTTTCTGCAGGGTTCAGTTCTGGAGAGTAGGGTGGCAGGAAGATTATCGTAAGCCCCAGTATCTCACGAAATGCTCTGGGGCGATGGCATGGGGCATTATCCCAGACGATAACCACCTGCTGATCGTGATGCTTCTCTTTCAATGCGGTAAGAAACGCTCTCGTTGCGGCGCTGTCCATTTCATCAATGCCCATGAGGTGGAAACTCTCACCAGAGATTGGGGATACCGCTGAGAAAAGATAATGATTTTGAAATGATTGCCGTTGAGGCATGACCGCACGCTCTCCTACCTTTGACCAGCTTCTGCGGAAATTCGACATAAGGCCATAGCGCATCTCATCAGCGAAAAAAAGTTCAAATGGTTTGTTTTTCAACTGCTCCAAGAACGGAGCAAAGCCCCCTTTTTAAACGCCTGTTGTTTCTCTGCGTCTCCTTTGTAAGGATGCGGCCGCGCTGATTTGTATGAATACTTGAGTTCAGTCATATGATACCATACAGTGTTCTCTGGTATGTCGGCTTGCGCATGCTCTTTGATCCACGCACACATCAGCGGGATCGACCAATATCTGCCTCCCTTATCAATTTCTTTGATGAGGTCATCAAAGATGCTCGCGTCCCATTTTGGGTTCCCTTCCGGCCTCCCTCCTTTGTTGGTTTTCAGAGCGGCGATACCGCCCTCATTGTACTTCCTGACCCAGGTACAGATACTGGTGCGTGATACTGCGCTTTGTGTCGCGACTTCGGTGCGGGGAGTGCCTTCTTTTATGCGGATAACTGCCCTGATACGATGCCGTTGTCCCTCGTCTTTTGTCTTTGAGAGAGCCGAACGCAGTACCGACAGGGTATCGTGTGGTGCGATGGTGATTGATGTACTCATACCCCCATTCTGCTACACTTCGCATATTATGTAAAGGAGTCAGTTGGGGATGGTATAACTTAAGCTCATCGTCGATGTAAATGGAGATATCAACAGATGGCTTCTTGCTACTAGCGTTTAAGACAATCAAAACGAAATTCGATTCTTGGTTAGGACCAGACGCCGTATTGATGGGTGGAACATTCGTATTTTTCCTTGGCCAAAAAATAAATGCCAATGCGCCAAAAGCAATTATGACTACGGTTATTGATGTAATTATTTTTATTTTCATGAAAAAATTTGCTTCCCCCAAAATTAAAATATAATTCCCAACTTCGCTAAAGCTACAATGGGCACTGCGCGAGCAGACCTGCGCTTCGCCGAAGCCCTCGCCTTGCCGAAGCCAACGGCGAAGCGCAGGTCGGCGAAAGCAGGTTCAAACTATTTAGGACTTACGCGTTTATCATTTTATTCCTCCTTTTCTAAGAGCCTGTTCAATAACTCTCTTTCGTAGCTCAATTTCAGAAATTCGAGCGAAAATGATGAAGGATGAGGAGGCGCATGTGTAACATGCGTTGACGAGTCCTGAATCATTTGCAGTTCAAGACGCGAGGCGCATTTCGTAGCAGCGAAATCGCCCCGTCTCCGAATTTCTGAAATTGCAGCAGAATATGGAGTTATTGAACAGGC
>CAYHZE010000013.1:0-17354 GCA_964361015.1 uncultured Candidatus Saccharibacteria bacterium
CCTGCTTTTTTATGATAGCGGGTTTTGGGATGGTATTTAAATACAATAACTTTTTTTGTGCGAAATTGCTTGAGCACGCGGGCATGCACCGATGCGCCTTTCACTATCGGACTGCCGACCTGTACGGTGTCTTTATCATCAACAGTTAAAAAAACATGATCAAAAATGACCTGTTTTCCGGCCTCTCCTTCCAATTTTTCCACTTTAAGTTTTTGGCCCGGCCAGACCACATATTGCTTGCCACCGGTTTTTATTACTGCAAACATAAAAATAGCGTACCTCAATGGCATTAGAAATGCAAGCGCTTTTTAATAAAAAAACCTCGAACCAGTATGTTCAAGGGATAGGGGGGTTTATAATAGTTCTGCGGAAAGTTTTGCAAGGAGGGAACGCTCTTCGCCTTGTTCCATAATGGTATAACCGAAGACTTCCTGCCCGCTGAACTTTAAGATAAGATGAGACCGTAGAAAAATATCTCCCATGATGTCATTGCGAAGCGTTGCGCAAGCAATCTATAGCCTCAAGAGAGAGATTGCTTCGTCGGAAGCCCTCCTTGGCAATGATCATAGCCAAAAACTTTTCACGAATTTACGAAAAACAACATTCGGCAACAGTCCCCTATTATATGAATAAAAAAATATCTCTTATTGTTATCATCGGACCAACGGCTTCGGGAAAGTCGGAATTTGCCATACATCTCGCCAAAAAATTTAACGGTGAAATTATCTCCGCGGATTCGCGCCAATGTTACCGCAATTTGACTATCGGTACTGCGAAAGTAAATGGCAAATGGAAAAAAGGCTTTTTTCTCTATAAGGGCATACCGCATTTTTGTATAGATAGCGTATCGCCCAAACGGATGTATACTGCCGCGATATTCAAAAAAGACGCGCAGTCTGCTATCAAAGCAATAACCGCACGCCGTCATGTGCCTATCATCGCCGGTGGAACTGCATTTTGGATTAACGCGCTTGTCTATGATATTGATTTTCCTCATGTATCTCCGAATCAGGCGCTACGCAAGAAACTTGAGAAAAAATCATGCGCGCAGCTTCTTGCTTGCTTAAAAAAAATGGATCCACGCCGCGCCGCGTATATTGAACAAAAAAATCCCCGTCGTTTAATCCGCGCCATTGAAATAGCAAAAACATTTGGTTCTGTTCCTCCAATGACTGCACACAATCCCTATTGCGCGCTTTGGATCGGTATATCACGGACGGACAGCATGTTACGGCGTTCCATAGCCGCACGTTCCAAACAAATGGTTAAACAAGGCCTTATAGAAGAAACAAAAAAGCTTTTGGCCGCGGGTATAGCCAAAAAAAGAATCCATGAATTTGGATTTGAATATATTGCCGCCCTTGACGTGATTGAGAAAAAACGTGCCGCGGGTCAGCTCGTGGAAACACTTACCCAGAAAACTGTTTCTTATGCAAAGCGCCAAATGCGATGGTTTTCTCATAATTCAGACATTCAATGGGTGTCGTCCCTCACTCAAGCTGAACAATTTGTACGAATGTTTCTTAGAGCGCCTATTTGATCGTATCACCGTTCCACTCGTAAGAATTAAAGATAATCCTCACGCGCGCTTTCTTTTTTACGCCGGCAACCCACGCCGCAAAATTAATTTTTTGTTTATCAAATTTGTCAATGATAACTTCGCGATGGCTCTGGGGAAGCAATACAAAATCATGAAAATCCGAGGCATTGAATCCATACATGAAAAGAGCCGCTTTTTCTACATGCGTAGAAGTTGCAATTGCATCGTGAATTTTTTGATTGCTTATAAGGTCAAATCTCGGAACTAATATATTTCCTGCCTGGGCAAGTAGAGCATTTTCGATGAGCGCGCGAAGGGCATCTTTTCTGATAGCAGACAACGCTTCGGTATTGAGATTAAATTCAATACCCGCGGATTGCGCTTGCACCGCAAGCGCATGAATGTTTCCTTTGACATAACGATCCCATGTACGATACCAAACAGGGGAGCCGTTCACGATTGCAACCGGATACAGCCTTGCAAAGACACCAATAACAAAAACAGCGACGCACACGCATCCTGCAATAATAATATATCGTTTGATCATGAAATCATTTGAATAATGAAATGAATCTTGACCAAAAACTCACCGGATGATCTTGGGGCACGTTGACTTTTTTTTCCGGAACCACCACGACAACCTCTTCCCCCTGTTTTTTTAAATTCAAACGAGACTTTGCTTCACGTTCAACTGCTTCTTTGGTTTGAATTTCTGCAAGCGCCAATTCAAGTTCTTGTTTTTTATGTGTGAGTTCTTCAATTTTTTTCGTTATTTCTTTTGATTTCGTCCGTACGGTAAATATATCTCCCACCATACGGGCCGCACGGTAAGAAACACTCATCGCAAGCAGGATAAGAATGATGTTGATTATAATTGATTTTTTAAAAAATGACATAAAGACAAACGTATTGATTCATGAAAAGAAATCGGATATTATGGAAAAATGATAAAACGAAAATATATCAATGCAATTTGGGTCGGCATAAGCATAATCGCAACTATTTCCATGGTTGCCTATCTTCTTTTACCGGCGATCGCCTAAAAAATAACTTCTGTGGTTATCCTACCAAAAAACGGACACATCGTCTATGCGTTTTTATTATAGTTAACAGCAGTTGAAAAAATAGCTCTACAATGCTACAACAAGATATGAAGACATTAAAAATGTTCATTGACATATTTGTCAACATAAAGTTGCTCAAAGGAGTTTACTCACGTGCGCATATCAGGCGAACAGATTTGGCGCAATGAACAGCATAAGATCAAGGAAATATGCGATCTTTTAAGGTTGGAAGATGAGATTATTGGCGCATTTACCCATTGTGAGCGTGATTTTGGTTTTACCATCCAACTTGAGCGAGATAATGGATTGATAGAATATCTCACCGGCTGGCGCGTCAAACATGTCAACCCCTATGACCCGGGACGGAAACCTTTCAAAGGAGGCTTCACACGCGCGCTTAATGTCGGACGAGATCTTTGCCGGGCAAAAGCATCTTGGATGACGTGGAAATGCGCGCTTATCGGGCCTACGCAAGACGAACGAATTCCATTTGGCGGCGCTAAAGGCGGTCTTCGTTGTGATCCAAAAAAATATTCTCTGCGTGAGATGCGTCGTCAAATGCAGGAATGCGCCAAAGCCCTTGACCCCGTCATCGGTCCGACCATGGATTCATTAGGACCGGATGCAGGTGTAGGACCAGAGGAAATTCGCGCATTTATATCTGCTTATTCAGAACTTAATATGGACAAAGGCATTCCATGCGGCGCAGTGGCAACAGGAAAACCCCTTGAAGATTGCGGAGGCGGATGTCCTGGCCGTCTTCTGGCAACCGGACGGGGCTTGCATTATGTGTACGAAGCAACAACAAAACTCCATCCCTTTTTTAAAAATATCCCGCCAAAACCTCGCGCAATCATACAAGGCTTTGGTAATGTGGGAAGCTCATATGCGCTTCTTGCGAAATCATTCGGCGTTACTATTATCGGCGCAAGTGATGTTCGAGGGGGTGTGTATAATCCAAAGGGCATTGACATCAAAAGTCTCTACGAATATAGCCGTTCTACAGGATCGGTCGTCAATTTCCCTGAAGCTGATAATGTCACAAATGATGATTTTTTGCATAAGCCATGTGATATTCTCGTGCTTGCCGCTACCGAAGCAGTACTTACAGATAGTAATGCTGACGGAGTACAGGCCTCGGTTATTCTTGAAGGAGCCAATGGTCCCACGCTTCCCGAAGCACAGCACAAACTTATACATAGAGGCGTGTTTGTTATCCCTCATTTTCTCGCAAATGCCGGCGGGGTAACCGTATCTTATTTTGAATGGTGCCAGGATATGCAGGGAATTTTTTGGAGTGAAAAAGAGATTAACAACCGCCTAAAAAATTATATGGTCGGCGGGGTACATCGTGTCCTTGAATTTGCCAAACAGTTTAATACGGATTTGTATACCGCGGGATACATTAGCGCGCTAAGTCACTGTGCGCCTGCATTGCGAAAAAACCGTGGATGGAAAAAATCAATCAAATCGCTTTTTTAATCAAAAAACCCCGCATTCCGGGGTTTTTTATTTCTTAAACATTTTTAAAAATACTTCCGGCGGAATATTGACATGCGCGGATTCTTTAAGGCGTTTTTTGCCGCGAGCTTGTTTTTTCCAGAGTTTCATTTTTCTGGTGCGATCTCCGCCGTATAAATAACCGGTCACGTCTTTGCGCATGGCGGCAATTGTTTCGCGCGCGATAATGCGCCCGCCCACTTCGGCCTGAAGCGCTACGGCAAAAAGTTCCCGTGGCAATAAATCTTTAAGCTTGCCCAGACGCGCGCGCGCAATGCTGTCAGCTTTTACGCGAGGTATAATTTCACTAAGCGTGCCAACGCGATCTCCCGCCACCAGTATGTCCATGCGCACCAAATCGCTTGTCCGATATCCGGAAAGCTCATACGCCATTGACGCAAATCCCTGCGATACACTTTTAAGCTCGTTATAAAAAGTAACAATTATTTCCCGAAGCGGCGCTTCAAAGTGAAGCATGAGGCGATCTCCCGAGAGACTGATGGTATCAAGGATTTTTCCGTCATGCTCATGAATAAGCGAGGTGAGCGATCCCAAATATATCCCGGGTGTGATAATCTCTACCGTTACGCTTGGCTCCTCAATACATACAATATCGTGAGCCTCCGGCATTTTTGATGCCGCATAAATAATTGACGTATCGGGACTATGCTCGGTTCCTTTCTTTTGCGTGGTGATGCGAAATGCTACGGACGGATTTGAAAATACCAGCGCAAGATCGTATTCGCGCTTAAGCCGTTCGGAAATAATTTCCATGTGGAGCATTCCTAAAAATCCAACGCGATATCCCCTGCCGAGCGCAGACGATTCTTCCGGTTCAAACATCAACGCCGCGTCTTCAAGTTTTAATTTTTTAAGCGAATCGCGCAAGACATCGTATTCATCCTGATTTTCTGGAAAAAGCGAAGCAAAAATCATCGGGATGATTTCTTTATATCCCGCCAAAGGCTCCGATGCCGGTGATGAAACAAGCGTGATCGTATCTCCTACCCGCACTTTTTCAAGTTCCTTAATGCCGGTTGCAACATAACCGATTTCACCTGACGAAAGACACCCTGTCACCGTTCTTTGGGGTAAAAAAACTCCCACCTCAAGTGCCTCGCATGTAGCCCCGCTTGCCATAAAAAAAAGTGATTTTTTTGGCGTGATACTTCCTTCAAATACTCGCACATGGGCAATCACTCCTTGGTACGGATCAAATTTTGAATCAAAAATAAGCGCGCGCATCGGGTCATTTGTTGATTCTTGGGGAGATGGCGTTTTTTGTATTACGCCTGCAAGCAATTCGGAAACGCCTGTTCCCACTTTGGCAGAAATTTTATAAATCTCATGAGGCTCTACGCCAAGCAATTGCTGAAGTTCTTTTTCAACTGCCGAAACATCAGCAGAGGCCAAATCTATTTTATTTATAGCAGGAATAATCACTACTCCTTCTTTTTGCGCGAGATGTAGGTTGGCCAACGTTTGGGCTTGCACGCCTTGTGTCGCATCTACAAGCAAAATCGCAGACTCCACCGCCGCTAATGCGCGTGATACTTCGTACGTGAAATCAACATGCCCGGGAGTATCAATGAGATTAAGTATAATCTCATTGATACTCCGGTCACCAGCTTTCGGCATACGGCTTTCGGCTTGCTGTATGCCGGGAGCTGGAAGCGGGGAACTCCCGTCAGGATGATATATCATCCTGACGGGCTGCATCTTAATCGTAATCCCCTTCTCCCGCTCAAGCGGATGCATATCTAGATACTGCTCATGCATTTTTCTCTTCTCCACCGTATGGGTTATTTCCAAAAACCGATCCGCAAGCGTGGATTTCCCATGGTCAATATGCGCTAAGATACAGAAATTTCTTATATTTTTTTGATCCATACACACATGATCATTGTCATTAACTTTGAATTACGAAACTACTCTCCCTTCTGTCATTCCCGACTTGATCGGGAATCCAGACCCTCTTTCTTCAGAGAGAATCTTGGTTCCTGCATACGCTTTGGAATGACAGAATAAAGAGTCTCGTAATTCAAAGTAATTAATTATTCCATTAAGGTATTTTTTTAGAAATAATGTCAAGGACAGTTTCTATATGCGGGTAAAGGATTTCATCCTCTTCTATAAAAGGTACGCGCTGTCGCACAAGTTTAAAAATCTGCTGATTGCCTACACCTGGCTTTAATGGTTTTCTTATATCCAATGCTTGGCAGGCGCACAACACTTCAATCGCGGCAATTTTTTGAGCCATGGTTATAATATCTCTGCATTTACGCGAAGCGGTTGCGCCAAAACTTACATAATCTTCCTGATTGGCAGATGTGGGAATTGAATCAATGACCACGGGATGGGCGAGCACTTTCATTTCCGCCAATAAAGCTGCGGCGGTATATTGCGCTATCATAAATCCGCTATTGAGTCCGGTTTCTTTTGACCCGATCAAATAAGGAGGAAGACCGTTATTGTGATGCGAATCCATAAGTTTTGCAATCCGCCTTTCGGATATATTTGCCAATTCGGTCATCGCAATAGAAAGGCAATCCATGGCGAGCGCTACCGGCTCGCCATGAAAATTCCCGCCGGAAAGCGCCTCGCCTGTTTCCGAAAAAATAAGCGGATTATCGGTAACCGCATTCAACTCTTTTTCAACAACACCTTCGACATACTGCAATAAATCTTTTACACAGCCATGAACTTGCGGAGCACAGCGAAGCGAATAAGAATCTTGGATAGATTGATAGTTATTGCCGGGACCCACCAGTTGGCTTTGGCGGCACAAGCGCATCACGGTTTGCGCCGTAGCTGATTGGCCCGGATGATTTCGTATGGCATGGATTCTTGCATCAAACGCCGTGAGGGTGCCGCGTAGCGCTTCTAAGCTTATTGCAAGCGATCTGTCAAACCACTGCATCACTTGTTTTGCCCGATAGAAATTCAGAGCCGCAACGGCAGTCAAAAACGCAGTTCCATTGTTGAGCGCAAGACCTTCTTTTGCCTGCAACACTATCGGCGCAATTTTATTTTTTCGCAACACGGATTTTGCGTCATATCTCTTGTTGTCTAAAATGACCTCACCTTTGCCCATAAGCACGAGCGCAAGATGAGAAAGCGGCGCCAAATCCCCGCTTGCTCCCACGGATCCTATTTGGGGAACATAAGGATAGATATTTTTGTTTATAAGCTCAAGGAGTTTTTCTATGACACCCGGTCTCACCCCCGAATATCCTCTTGCAAGCGAGTTTGCCCGAATGAGCATTGCGGCCCGAACTTCCTCTTGTGAAAACGGATCCCCCACGCCCGCGGCATGGCTTTTGATAAGATTTTCCTGCAAACGCGCTATTTTTTCCCTCGCAATATTTTTATCTTTCAAGCTTCCAAAACCGGTATTGATCCCGTATACGACCTTGCCCGAAGAAACAATATCCTCAACGGTTTTGCGTGATTGCGCCACGCGCCGCGCCGCCTTCGTATTGAGCGTTATGTGGATATTTCTTGCATGCGATACCTTATGGACAATATCCGCCGTAAGATGTTCGCCATCAATGCCGATTTCGTTGTTGTTTTTCATAAACATAGGTATTAATTGGTTACTTTCAACCTAACACTATGGGAGAAAAAAACAATGATACATGCCTGCATTCTCATTTGATTGTTCAGTAACAAGCAGAAAACATAATAAATCCCCGACAGATAAATCGGGGATTATATGTGAAAGTTCTTTTTCTCTCTTATGCTATGATAACAGGATCGGACCGTATATGGTCGATGGTTTGCCATAATAAGCAGCCCACTCCCTGTTTCCGTAGAAAAAATGCCACCATTCTCCATCAAAGGGCGCAAAACCTTGTGACATCATGACATTGCGCAACCATAATCTATTTGTGGATTGAAGATCAGTGAGGCGTGGATGATATCCGGAGAAAATTCCTAAATAATGACAAACGCCTCCGCGTTTTTCCGGACAGGCACACTCGCAAGATCATCATATTGCAGCATTGCCGCTTCCTTCTTGATGTGAAATTATAGGCTATTAATGTACCACCATCTCGTTTGACACACTTCAATCAATAGTATAGATTATATACACAAGATTACACCTGTCAATAGTATAATGATTACGAGAACATCAAGAAAAATACAGATCGGGGTAATGGGATCAGCTGCGGATCTCAATTATTCACGAGCTCTTGAAAAGACCGCGGAACGCGTTGGATTTCTGATTGCTCAAAAAAAAGCATTGCTCATATTCGGCGCAGAGAAAGATTACGATTCGCTCTCAACTGCCGCATGTCGCGGAGCTAAAAAAGCGGGAGGCACAACCATAGGCATCACATACGGCAAGGAACTTGAGATTTTTGAAAAAAAGAATGTTGATGCAGTGATAGCGAGCGGCATGGAAAGAGGCGGAGGCAGAGAATTTGCTCTTGTATTAAGCTGCGACGGGATCATTGCGATCAGCGGTGGATCGGGAACGCTTACTGAAATAGCTATCGCGTATCAGGCAAATATACCAATAGTGGTAATCGATCAAAGCGGAGGATGGAGCGAAAAACTTGCTGGCACATATTTGGATGAACGCAAGAGGGTCAAGATCGAGGTGGCTAAAGATCCTGAAGAAGCAGTGGATAAGATTTTTTCCTTATTGAAGCAAAAAAATGACGGAAAAAAATAATGTGACAATTCTTTCGACATTTGCCGCCGATACGCTGAAAGATAAAAACGGATATATAATAAGCCGTACAATCGGCGGACCGGCTTTTTATTTAAGTAAAGCATTAGAAGCTGACAAGGTGCCATATGAATTAAGGACGGGAAGAAAGATGAACGTCGAGATTTTAGTAAAAAAAAATGGAGAATTTGGAAGAATCCCCCTGAAACCCATTTCTAAAAAAGTAAAATTTGCCGATATCAACACGCCCCTATTGATCATTTCAACGATACTGGACGAGTTCAAGCTCGCTGATCTCTCGTTATTCAAAGGAAAGGTGTTTCTTGACGTGCAAGGATATGTAAGAGACGGCAAACGATTTGGACACAAAAAATTCTGGAAGGCTGATAATTCCGTCATGCGCGCAATATTCTGTCTCAAAGGCACCGAAGAAGAACTCACCTATATTCCGGCAGCATATCTTGAACAACAAAAAAAGAAGGTATTAATCATCACAAAAGGGAACAAGGGTTCTATTATATTTGATTCTGGCAAACGGTATACGGTCAAACCAAGCATAATTATCAAAACAAGAGACACCATAGGAGCGGGCGATACTTTTTTTGCGTATGTGATATCGAAATTTATCAAAGATCAAGGTTCTATCGTTGACGCGGTCAGATATGGGACTAGGAAAACGGAAGAATTTTTGCAAGCAAAACATAAGAATGGAAAACTTTCCAGCAAGGGACTGATTTTTGAGAAATCATAATTCGATGATCAGTCCATTCCCGGAAGGATATAGGCGTTCCTTGAAGGAATGTGACGTACTTTCACAAAGGAGAAGCATCATGCTTAAACTGATTGTCTTTGATCTCGACGGAACGCTATGCGTGAATCCTGATTTTTATCGCAGCGTATATTCACGAACACTTGAACAGGTTGTTAGTCAACAACGAGGCGATAAAGGATCTGCAATGCTTCAATATTGCCGCGAAACATATGGCGGCAAAGGAGAACTTGCCCTTTCTGCCCTTAATATCCCATTTCGGGAATGGGCTAAGCTACTTTGCAATGCCACGTTGGATATTGTCAAACCCCGGGCACTGCTCAATGAACAATTACGTTGTCTTGCTGCGATAAAAGTCGTGTATACCGGTTCACCGATGAATATGGCATTTGGTATTTTACAGAAGCTTGGTTTTTTGCCTGCCAAAGATTTCGATCTCATCATCGGATGGCAAGAGCCGGAGCATTTTCCGTTAAAATGGACATGTAGTTCGTTTGTATTCCAGGCAATCATTAATAAATTTTCGGTGGATGCCTCCGAGGTGTTAGCCGTGGGAGATACATGGGATACCGACCTTATGCCTGCTCAAGCTATTGGAATAAAAACTGCAATGATTGGAAATGGCGGCGGGACGCCTGATATGCGATATTCATCGGTCGAGTTGTTTCTTCACTCTGCCATGGGGATTTGCTATGTATAATCCCTATGTTGTTTCTGGTGATATTCGCCTTCTCATGAGGAGATGGGCAGCAGACAATGGATTTATGATTCCTGATGAACATTTTTTCATTGCATTGCGTAGAGAATTCACGGAGTACATGACGAACATATTTCCTTCTTTTGAATATGTGCCAGAAGAGGAATTATCGCATCATCTCCCTATCCTTGCGGGAAAAAGCGGTCTGCCCTCCTTCTCTCTTGATCGTGTGTATTTTCCCCAGGAGATAGGGATTGAAATTACACGCGTAGTAACTGATTCGCTGGAGAATGTTGGATTGCGTCGGCGTACAGGATGTAAATCGTTGCTTTCGCAATTCAGACAGATTGAGCGAATCAAGCACATTTCAAGAGAAATATGTTTGGTTGATGATGTTTTATTTAGCGGCACGTTACTGACAAGACTGATCCATCTCCTTGCAAAGGTTCATATACGAGTACCCGTGGTCTGCGTGGGGATAGCAATCAACGAAGGTATAAAATGCCTCACGGAGGCAGGAACCGAAGTTCATTATGTCCGAAAGTATGATACGGTCATCGATGAAGTTTGTGAGCGTGATTTCTATCCGGGAGTTCCCTTCGGAGGCCGTCAACTCGCATCTGACGCTGAAGTCGGTATACCATATATTCTGCCATTTGGTAATCCGAATTGGGCATCGATTCCCGACGAAAAACAGCATGACGTATCAATGGTGTGCCTTCATCAAACCATCAAATTATTTAGAGCAATTGAACAATGCTCGGGCAGGATAATTCTTTGCTCTGATCTTGATCGCAAGGTGAGGGGATTGCCGAAGGGTCATGTGCCTTATGTAGATGCTCTTCAAGTAGCATGTTTTTCACTGCAGGTTTGACGGTTTGATAATAGCAACCCTATCGTCAATTGATTTTTATATTTGTATTTTAAAGCAGCCCATTGGATGGGCTGCTGTTTTTTTGGGCTAACAAAGAAAAGGGTTAAGAATGATCTCTCTCCCATCTGATGATGGCAATCGCCATTTCCAGTGTAACAAGCTTTTGCTCGGCTTTGGCCATATCTTTAAGAGAAACCATCTTTTTGGCGACCTCATCGGCACCGATGATAATGACGTATGGTATGCCGAGCCGTCCGGCATACTCCATCTGTTTTCTTATCCTTGCCTCTTCCAGATACACTTCGCAGTTGATGTGGTCGTGACGAATATCTTTTGCTACTTCTAGCGCATATGCGATAGAGCTTCTGTCGGCGAGCGCTATCATCACGCGCGCGGTTGTGGCATTGGCATGGGGCAGAAGGCCGGCTTCTTTCAGTTGAAAGAAGAGTCGCGAGAGGCCGATTGATATGCCGACTCCCGGCAAATCTCGGTCAATGTAGAAACCGCAGAGATTGTCATATCGTCCGCCGGAGCATACGCTTCCGAGCTTCGGATAGTCATCGAGGCGGGTTTCGTATACGGTGCCGGTATAATAATCAAGACCCCTGACAATAGACATATCAAGAGAGAAGTTTCTCTCCGGTACCCCAAGCGACCGTATGCCGTCTGTTACCAAAGCAAGTTCGGCCACGCCCTGCTCAAAAAGGTCGTTTTCTAAAGGCCATTCTTTTAGCGGCGTCAATACTTCATTATTGGCTCCTTGAAGCGTGATAAGGCGCATCAGATCATCTGATCTTACGTTGTCTAGACCGGCCTCTTGCAGACGCGCGGATAAATCTTTTGCATCCATTTTATCCACGGCCCGCAATACGGCGCCGCTTGTCTCCCGCAAACCTATTGCCTCAAGATAACCGTTGAGAATTTTGCGATTGCTGATATGAATCGTAAAATCCTTGAGACCAAGTTTGGTAAACACGGAATAGATGACGCTGGGAATTTCCGCGTCTGTCATTGGGTCGCGCGCGCCAATGACATCAATGTCGCATTGATAAAATTCACGGTAGCGTCCTCTTTGCGCCGTCTCACCCCGCCATACTTTTTGCATCTGGTAGCGGCGAAACGGGAATGCAAGCTCGTTGATATGCTGGGCCACATAGCGGGCAAGCGGAACCGTGAGATCGAAGTGCAGGCACATATCGGTTTCACCGGTCTTGGTAGCCAGGCGATACACTTGTTTTTCCGTCTCTCCCCCGCCTTTGGCAAGCAGCACTTCTTTGAGTTCGACTGCGGGCGTTTCAATCGGCAGATACCCGAATCGTTCATATACTTCTTTGATGATCACGAGCATCTGATTAAAGACGATCTGGTCTTTGGGAAGCAATTCAACAAAGCCTCGGGGAAGACGCGGCGTAATAATACTCATCTCATCTGACATAACCCCTTCCTCCTTTTTTATCTCTTTCTGTCTGTCAACGATCAGTACAATTCATATAAGAATATATCATCAATCATTATCTATGTCAATGTATTGATCAATAATATATTTTACTGCTACACTATGATTAGTTTTTTTACGTTTTATGTGATGCGATATATTACAGAAAGGAATATCTATGGAAAACGCCAGTCCCCTACCGCTGATTATCGGTACGGACATCTCATGCGCCAATTGGCAGATAGAAGGCGCACTCCGCATGATGCGCAACAATCTTGTTCAGGGAGCAAAGCCCCAGGAGCTTATTGTCTACGGAGGCAGGGGCAAACTCGCCCGCAATTGGAGTTCTTTTCACGCAATAGAACGTTCACTGCAAAATCTCCGGCCGGACGAAACATTGTTGATTCAAAGCGGAAAGCCGGTGGGAATCTTACGCACGTATGAGCATGCGCCGAGAGTTCTCATCAGCAACTCCATGATGGTACCACGATGGAGCACCGATGAATATTTTTGGCCGCTAGAAGAGCGCGGACTTACGATGTACGGGCAGATGACCGCCGGCAGCTGGGCGTTCATCGGACAACAGGGCATTATGCAGGGAACATACGAAACGTTTGCCGCCGCCGGAGCTGCTCCGGGAAAATTACTTTTCAGTTCCGGATTAGGCAATATGGGCGGCGCACAGGCAGTAGCGGGAAAAATGACAGGAGCCGCCACACTTATTGTCGAGATTGATCCGACAAAAATAGAGCGCTGTATGAAAGAAGGATGGATTGACGGCATGTATGACGACATATCACGCGCATTTGATCATGCGCATGCCGCCAAACAATCAAAGCAAGCTGTCGCAATCGCCCTTCGGGCAAATGTTATTGATGTGTTGGAATGGATGATAGCTCATAATACGGTACCGGATATTGCCACCGATCAAACAGCCGCGCATGATCCGCTAGCAGGATACTTCCCCCAAGGACTCTCTTTGGAGCAAGCGCTTGCCATGCGCACCGAAAAACCGATGGAATATATAGCCGCATGCAAACGCTCCATGAAAATCCATGTTCAATATCTACTCGCATTGCAGAATAATTTTGAAACAAAGGTATTTGATTATGGAAACGGCATTCGCTTCCATGCGTATGATGAAGGACTTGAACATGCCTTTGATATAAAAGGGTTTGTTCCCCTTTTTATTCGCCCGCTTTTTTGCCAAGGACGCGGACCGTTCAGAGTTGCCGCTCTTTCCGGAGACGCTAATGATATTGCCATCGTTGACCGTATTATCCTGAAACTTTTTTCCCGCAATAACCTTCTGCGCAATTGGATAAAAAAAGCTCAGCAATTCATTGATTTCAGCAAGCAACCGGGGCTTCCCGCGCGCGTATGCTGGTTGGGAATGGATGAAAGGGCGCAGGCTGTTGAATATATATGGCGTGCGGTCAGGGACGGAAGTATCAAGGCGCCGATATGGGTGGGAAGAGATCACCTTGATTGTGGTTCTGTCGCATCTCCAGGCAGAGAGACCGAAGATATGCAGGACGGAAGCGATGCAATCGCTGATTGGCCTATTCTTAATGCACTGGTAGCGACAGCAAGCGGTGCGACTTGGGTATCCGTGCACAACGGCGGCGGAGTCGGCATTGGCAAAGCAATTCATGCCGGACAATGTTTCGTCATTACGCCCGATGAACAATGTCTTGAGCGCGCCATGCGGGTATTTACCAATGATCCGGCAATGGGTATTATCCGTCATGCTGACGCCGGATATGAGAGTGCGATTAATACTGCGAGAAAACATAACCTTGTAATCCCTCTCGTCTTATAGGGATCAAAAAAATGATGTATCGTCACGATGCATCATTTTTTATATTCTCCAAAAACCGATCCGCCAGCGTGGATTTTCCGTGGTCAATGTGGGCAAGGATACAGAAGTTTTTAATATGGGTTTGGTTCATTGATAATATGGTGAGTGTCCTTAAGGTAATAATACAGGATCATTTTGTTGCTTTTACTTATCCACAAGGGTCTTGCTTTTTTATATCATTCATATATACTGATATTGTCTTTCGGTTTACCATAAACTGAAAGGGTATTACATCCAAGGGCAACCCTCCTCACGGAGGGTTGTTTCTATTTTTGACGGTATGCTAACTTTTTACCCCAAATATCGGCTTCTATGAGAAGCACATCAATATAACCATCACTTCCTGTCCGCAATTCCTGTGAAATATTGTTCTTAGATGAAAAAATGTATACTTTCTTTCCACCTCGCCGCAAATAGGTGACGAGAGCGAGAAAATCCGAATCTCCCGTAAATAAAACTGCTGTATCATACTTGTGCAAATGATGCAGGGCATCAATTGTCATTTCCACATCCATATTGCCCTTTTCTTCTATTGCTTCTCCCGCTTCAGTCGCAATGATAATTCTTTTTAATTCCTTCTTTCTCACAATGAACTTGAGCTGTTTTTTAAGAAAAGTAAAAAATTTATGCTTCCCGTCCAAATCATAATTTCTTGTCCCGTCTGCGGGATAGGCGCTGTAATAAAAAATTTCTAAAGATGCGGCTTGAAATTTTGTTTTCAGAAAATTCTTTAACTTTTCATAGTCAAAAAATCTGCCCTTTGCTTTTTGGGCCTGCCATAGATTTGATGCATCAATAAATATATAAACGTGATATCGTGTCATATGATTATATACTCACCCTCGCTTATTACTTCAATTTTTTCATCCTGTATCTTAAGAGCGGATTGATCATCAAGGGCATAGATCGGATCTTTTAATTCTTTTGCTATTTTTTTTAAAAATTCGTGACGCACATTTGGAAAATCTGGAGAGTTCAAATGCGGGCGAAAATGAAAATTGAAAAAACCAAGACCTTCATTACTATAATTTTTTGGAAGATTTTCATAATAAAGTTGCTTGGACTGACTTAAGACAAGATTTTTTGTCGTTACCATGCTCCCCGCGCTTATGCCAACATATACACGCGTTTTGAGCAAATCAAGTAACATATGTGCAAGACTAGACTTCTTAAGCCAGTACATCAGATGGAATGTATTTCCTCCGGAAAAAACTAACACGTCAGCTAACTCAAGTCGCGGTTTCCATATTTTTTGCTCAAGAGCTGAAATATCCACAACATCAATGCATTTGAAGTTCCGGTTTTTAAGATTATATAAGTCAGTAATCAACCAACTTTTATCACCTTCTTCAACATTTGCGGCAGTAGGAATAAAAGCAAGAGTTATATCTTGTGCTTTTTTGTCAACCAATTCAAAAAATGCTTTTTCTATTGATTTATTCACAATCCCTGCTGACGTAAGAAGAAATTTCATAATTATCGCATTTAAAAAATAAAAATAATTATACGTTTATCTCCCCATCCCACGACTTAGGTAGTACGCGGAGCGTGATAAGGCGGCGGGTTAAACTTTTTCGCACGTCGGCGATATCTTCATTTTTAAGCGCTATGAGCAATGCGATATAAATTGCAAGCCCTACGATACCCGCGACAAATCCTTGTATGAGTACGCGCGCGAATGTAATAAGTGGAAGTGTTTGCGTAAAACTTAATCGCACCGCATATGCGCCTATACCCGCAATGCAAGCGGCAGCGCAAATGTGGAGCATGGGTTTAAGAGGAAACGATGGTTTAATATGAAAAACGCGAGTTGCCGCGCGGCGTAATGCAATATATAAAAGAAGATTATCTAGTATGAGTCCGAGTGTGAAGCCCAGAGAAAGCCCAAGCATATTGGCTGAAGGAAGATCGGCGATGCGTAACGCATTGAGACTAAATACAGTAAATGCCGATGGATCAGTCAGAGCGCGAGAGAATATAATTGCTGACACAATAGAGAATGCGGATGCGAATATATTGATGAATAATGGCGCCCATGTTTTTTCAAGCGCGTAAAACGCTTTGATGAGAAGCGGGGTAATGCTTCCGGCAATCATGGCAATAGAAAGTACGGCAAGTGACGCGGCAGTAAGGCGCGTGTCTTCCCATGAAAAAAGGCCCGCGCCAAGCGCTACGCGCACAATATGCGCACGCAATACAATAACAAGCGCAATGGTCGGCGCTATCCATAATATAATAGTCCGTATGCCTAAGAAAAGCTCATGATAGAATGTTTGAAAATTTCTATTCAGAAATGCCTCATTCAGGCGAGGAAAAAGCACAACTGAATAACTCACGCCAATCAATGCAATGGGGACAAAATAAAGATCTTGGCTGAATTGAAATACGGCAATGCTTCCGACATGCAGAGTGGAACCGAGCGCGGTAAGTCCGACAACGGTAACTTGTGCAAGCGAGAGCGACATCACGCGCGGCAATGAAAGATATAATACCTTTTTTATTCCACTGCTGAAATTGCTGGTGACAAAATGCGGCCGCATGCCAATTCGAGAAATAGCAACAAGCTGGATAATCAAATGCAACATAGCGCCCAATACCACGCCCATCCCAAGGCCCGTAATGCCAAACAAGGGAACAAAAAAAATAATTCCTGTGATAATTCCGAGATTATAAAAAATCGGAGCAAGCGCGTAGGCAAAAAATCGTTGGAATGATTGAATGACTGAAGAAAAGATGCTTGAGAGTCCGAGAAAAATAGGAGATAACAGCATGATTCGCGTAAGCATGACCGTCAATACGCGTTCGTCATCAGAAAATCCAGGCACCATTATTTGTAATAATATCGGCACAAAGAAGAAAACAATCCCCGCAATAATAGAGGATGCAATCAAGAAGCTCGTTTGCAGGCTTGATATGAGATGACGCGCCCGTTCTTT
>CAYHZE010000014.1:0-15854 GCA_964361015.1 uncultured Candidatus Saccharibacteria bacterium
CTTAAAAATACCTGCATTATGTAAGATATCTACAAAAGTAGAAATCTTATAGAGGTATTAAACAGATGGATGTGACGGTTATGATGGAAATCTACAAAAGTAGAAATCTTATAGAGGTATTAAACAATATCATCAAAGAAGTCAAACTCTAATCTACAAAAGTAGAAATCTTATAGAGGTATTAAACAAGCTAAGCTGTTAAAATGAGTAAAAATCTACAAAAGTAGAAATCTTATAGAGGTATTAAACATTGTTTTCCATGTCAACAGCGTTTTATCTACAAAAGTAGAAATCTTATAGAGGTATTAAACATCAACCAGATACACAGGCAGTAAGATCTACAAAAGTAGAAATCTTATAGAGGTATTAAACCGCGGAAATGGCTTTGTTAAGCGGTTGAGATGCAAAGATCGCATAAAAGCGTATCCGACTCGTTGGCTTAACAAAGCCATTTGGTTGTTCTGCTCCGCCATTAAGACGGAGGTTTCCGCAGAAATAATACATAGTCAATACCTTCACCGGATTTCCACCTTATATAAGGAAAATTTTAAGGTTCCTAAATCATCTATTCAAATATGACTACCTCCTTCTCTTCGTTCTTCGCATAGCCATATCGCACTACTTTCTTCTTATCCCCTTCGCATACTTGAAATATAACAACACTGTCGGCTCCTGTAAAGTGTTTCTTGTAGTTCAATTCTATCTCGGTCTTAATATTTTGCAAGACCCTTGGGCTGTTGCGGATTTCATAGACGGAATACTGAAATCGCCTGCCGTATTTATTCAAAAATTTGGAGAATTTTGTTCGCGCCCTATCATTTGAAAAATCATAAGAAAGTATCAGCATATTATCTTGTCTCAAGTAAAAACGCCGCAAATTCATTCTCCCGATCCATAACATGGCGATAAAATCCATGCACATATGTAAAAAGGTCTTCTTTGTGATCCATGATTGCCTGCAAGAATATGCCTGTGTATTTACTCTGTTTATCAAATGGCAAAGCAACTCTCCGATCCACCACAGTGAAATCGTTTTCGTTTATCTGCTTTAAATGATACGCCTTGACTAGCGCCCGATCAATGATACAACGAAACGGCTCTTCCAAGTCGCAGGCAAGCGATTTGCGCTGGAAAAAGAGCTTGTGATATACGCCTTTATAGGTATCAAATCCATGCAGGCGCAAAAGCGCGTCTATCGTATTGAAAAGATAGGTGTATCCCATATCAAGAAGAAAATTCGGCACATCGGGCTTCACGCGCGGCATACGTCGCCGCCATCCGATATCTTGAAAGTAGCTGGAGAAAAATCTCCGCGACAACTCCCCTTCCATGCCAAGTAATTGCTCGCCGTCTTTTGCCTCGGTAATACGCGTAGTCGCATACTCCCAATACTGAATATCTTTTTCACTGATACCGCGCTCTTTCAAAAGACACAGCTGATTATGTGTTTTATTTTTTATAATCACTTTTGCCAATGATAACTCTTGGTCGGCCGTAAACGCATATTGCTTCATGCGCAGGAGATAATTGCCGTCTGCCGTTGCGACAAACGGAGCCGCCACTTCAAAGTTATTGCGCATAAAAAATATAGACACCGCATGTGTTGCGGCTTTTTGCAAAAGACGGCTCGTAATCATAATGTCGCCCGCGACAAATACCGCAAACACTTTATGGCATGATGCGCGATTGACCACAACACCATCTTTTAAGAAAACGATGTTATCGTTTTGAAATCTCAAGGACGCGTGAGTCCCCCACTCCGCGCGGGCAAATAATATTTGTTTTTCCTTAAAATCAGGAAGTGATAGCATAATTTATAAATCCTCTTTTTGTTGTCATTCCCGTGCAAACGGGAATCCAGATTCCTTAATTTTTTTTACCACGTCAGTAATCCATAGATTGACTTCATGCACTTGGCGCACCGGTGATTTTTGTACCGCCGTATATCAAACGCCCGCATCTGATCCAAAAAAAATCCAAATCGCGCCGCGTCCTGTTTCGTCGGCAGGGGCAAAGGATACCGCCGATTGTCCGATAAACTGTGCAATGCCAAAGTTTCCACCTCGTACCCCATCTCCGTAAGACAAAAGTACTGCCCGTAAATCTGATAGACATATCCGGGCCAGACGGTTTTAATTCTGGTCTTGCGCTCCACGAGCAGTTTCTTCTTTTCATCGTATACATCTATCTTACCCATAATGCCGAACCGCTCGCTATACACGGAGAGCCCCTGCAAAATATGCTTTGACGTGGAATATCTCCCCTCCTCTATAGCCGCATGGTTTGCCCGCCCCACAATTTGCGGCGTATCGTGATACAGCGCCGTATCAAAACCCTCATAAATGCTGTGCAAATACAGCGACATAGGGCAGAACATAAAATCGTTTATTTTTGAGATTTGAATGTAGGATTCCATATCAAAACGGGTTGTACCCTGCCTTGATTAGTGGCATATTGTTGACGGGTTGTCAATCATATTGTTTGTTACGAAATTTTAAATATCAACGCCCTTATTACTTCTGTACAAAACGATCAAATTCATCATTACTAACGTATCGTTCTGGATTTTCGGGGTTTTCAGAAATCTTGCGCAACAGTATCGCGCCCTTGCGAGCAATATTGTAAGCTCCATTCGCATCACCATTAAAGAGGATATTTCCGTTGCTGTCTCTGGTAATCAATGCTCTTGCTTGATCCGTACTAAAGCGACCGGTGAAATCTGCAAGATCATCTAAAACTTTGTATTTCCGCCATTGCGCTCCAGTTGTGAAAAAAGGCGGAACCGGAGACGCGATAAAGTCCACATCGCTTCCTATCTCGTCAACCCCGCCTTCTTTATTTGCTCTGTACTCTTTTGAAGTAGAATTGCGCACCTGACAGATAAGATTAAATATAAACGCAAGGCGTTCCCAAAAGCCGCGATCTCTTCCTTCAAAACTTTTCTTTGCGTGGAGTGATTCCTCCTGAATTTTTTTCATTTGTGCCTTTATGTCTCCATGTATGTCAAAATCGTACTTCCTAAAGAGGTCCTGCAGAAGTTCATCGGGATTTACCAGCAGTGCATCCCAATGTCCTCGTTCTTTGCGCTGGCGTATAATTCGCGGCGCTTTGCCGTATACGCGCCATTCTTTTACAATTTTCGGCCCGCTTTTCTTCTTATTTTTCTCGTCAAATTCAAAATTCTTTGTGTTATAGACGAAACAATAGCTTTCTTCTTTCTTATCCCAGAATATCGCGTCAAATTTCTCCAAGAAAACATCTTTGATCTTTTTCTCAGGAGTTGAACCGTTAATATACACTGTCTTGCGAAATCCCGTTAACGGATCAATTGCCGAGGTATATGCCGCTTGCGTATAGAAGATTATGCCCGTTTGTTTCTGTTTACCGATATTCTCAAACGACTTAAAAGGCGCGGCAAGCTGATACCCACGAAGAATCCCTCCCAGCTCGTCGTTGGTGCGATTTTTGAATGTCAGATATCCGAGTTTATCTATAAGCGCTTTTTCGATCTGCTGATAAGTGCTTTTTTCGATTCCGCCGCGTACCTGCTTAAACCGAAACGAGAGGTCTTCAAAAACAATAATAGCGTTGTGTTGAACCGCAAGGTCGCAGATCTTGCGCACGACCGCGCCGATATATCCGCGCTTCAGATCTTTTATCTGTTGCACCGGTTCCCATGACTGGCGATTCTTTTCGCGCATTTTCATACGATCATGGAGCAACTGATGATATGGTATTCCGTTAATTTCATTTAAGCTCCCGCCATCAAGTACATTTTCACTCTGATCAATGACCATAAAATACGCCAAATGCTTTTCCCCGCGATCTATGCCGATGACGTTTACCTGCTTCTTTGCTTTGGCTAAGAAATTATTTATTTGATTATTAAATTTCTTGGCAACATTTTTGTCTCCGTTAAGAACAATGGGCAAATGAAAAAGATATTTTTGATTAAGAAACCGCCTATCATGTAATGCACGCTCCGGTTTCTCTTTTGTAATATTAAGCTCATTCTTTTTCGTAATAATCTCTTTGGCATCTTTTTTCTCATGAAGCGCTTTCCGATGAAAAATTTCAGCACCACCTTGAATATTTATAACTCCCCCAGTATTTTCCGTGGAAAGCATCGTCGAAAAGTAGATGGAGTGCGTGTTCCATTTTCCGCTTTTTTTCGTCGCGAAATCTTTGTTTGTTATCTCAAAGAGATACAGGGTGTGTTTTTTCTGCTTTTTATCTTTGTCTTCTGTAAAAGTCTGATTATTTATTCTATCTGCTTTAATGTTTTTGAATGTAATTCCACCCACACGGATTTTTTCAAACTCTTGTTGCATCTCTTTAGTGTCAGAATAGGTGTGAGAGATAAACTCAGAAAGTTCCGGGTATTGATTAAGGTATTTTTCTTTTATGAGATCCTTAAGGAGTTGTATATGCTTTTTAGGAGAAAGCTCTTTTTTATGTGTTTGGAAACTAACTCCTCCAGTAAAAGAGGAATACACACGACCGCCTGCAATATTCTTACCCCAATTTAATTGTCGAAATTCCATTTTTCTGTATACATGAGGATCCCTTTCCGAACCGATAACTTCGGGATATCTTGTATGGTCGAGAAAATGGGGATAGTCAGTAATCCCTAGATAATATTTCCCCTCGCGAATAAGTAAATATCCCTGATATTGGGCGTTACCTTCTGGGCTTTCCGCCCACCCATCCAGCAAATTTCCCTTTTCAAAATTGATTTTAATTTTCTTTCCTTCTCCTTGTTTTTTAGTGAGATGGTTTCTGAAAGCATTGTAATACCGGACCAAAAGCGGCATACCCCTGTCATCATTCAGCAATTCTTTTGTTTTTTTACCGTCCCGCATGATCTCTATCTCTTTTTCTCCCCAGCGAAAGAGGGCGGAGAGGCCTCGAATGCCGATCTCGTCTGGCTGGTCTCCGTTATAAAATGCATCACTGTATTCAGTCGGTTTATCATCTTCTTTCTTGGCTTCCAACGCGAAATGTGAAAGCCGCTGGTGGATAGCCAGCGCTGCATCGGCATAATGTTTGATTATCGCAATATCTTTATCTCGTTTGTGGCCTTTCTCGCCAAATACCCGAGCAGTTTCAATAAAATTTTCAGCATCCTTCAACGCTTCATTGAGCCCAAAAATCCGTTCGGCGCCATTATCATACTTCGCTCCCTCGTACAGTTCGCGTAATTCGTTTTCCCATACGGCGAAAAGCTGTTGCCCGTATCCTTGCGTTTCGCTTATGATCCCCTGCTCATTCCCCTTTTCCTTATAAAAGCCAGCTTTAAAGATGCATACTTTTTCTGTTTTTTCTCCGCCGGACTTTTCGGCCATCTTTTCCATTCCGTGAAATATATCCCGTATGGAGACAAACGGAGCAACTTGTGGATTTTCCTCATTCATCTTTTTGCCGCTCGGCGGAAGCTCTTTAAGAAATGCTATCGGATCCGCAAAAAAATGATACGCTATGGTATTGGCCGCTTTGTGATTGATAAATATCTTTTCATATTCTTCCGCAAATTCTCCGGCGAAAAGACGGGAAAATAAATTCTCCGCTTCATCCATGCGTCCGCTTGTCTCCTGCATAAACTCTTGAAAACGCGGCAAGACGTCGCTGTCTTCTTTGACAAGCTCTATGCGCCTTTCAACCTCCGCAAGAATTTGTTTTTCCATGCGTTTCAAAAGAGGGTAATTTGACTTCTCGTCTTTTTTTGCTTGGTCGCGCCATTCTTTTACTTGTTTATTGACCGCGCCGATAGTATCGTTATATGCGCTAATCCCATCCTGTAAAAAGGACAGGTGGTAATTTTTTGATTCCAAAAGTGAAGTATCCGCTTTGGGTATTGATGATTTCATGGTAAGCTGTCGTATCTTATCGTTAAATGTTTTTTCGTTGTTAAGAAAGATAATAAAGTTGCTGATAATTCTTGTCGGTACGGCTGTTGCTTCGCCCGTCGCAAGATACAGATTCTTCCTTGTTTGTTGAAACTTTCCGAGATAGGTAGTAAAGCCATCAAAACTATCAAAAACATATCGTTTTTCTCCGGTTTCACGGTCGGTTACAAAAAGATCGGGTTTTCCTGATCTCGTAAGTTTTTCGTTGTCTTCTTTTGGGAACTTTGATTTCAGAATAGGCAATATGGCCGCCGAACAAAGAAATTTAGTGCCTTTTCCTTTTGTCTCCTCCTCATCGCTTTCCGATCCGTCATCTTCATCATCCGCGGCCTCTTTTGATTTGATAAATTGCTTGATCCACTCGTTTGCTTCTGCATCAAGATGTTTTTTGATCTCTCCGCGCAACTGCTCTTTTGTTTCTCTAAAATTTTGGTCGTTTTTCCGCTCTTCTTTTTCAAGCTTCAGATATGCGAGATAGGCAGTTTTAAGATTTCCAAAAGAAAATCCCCCGACTTTTTTTGGTGCAAGCGCAAAGTCCAGAAATTCCCGATGCATTTCATCAAAATAATATTTGGCCTGATGGTAACTTTCATCAATAGTATAGTCCTTATCCAAGATATGATGTTCCTTGAGAAGATTTTCAGTTTCCGGGGTCGGCTTCAATTCAAACCGCAAGGTCTTTGAAAGTTGATATTTTCCCGTAAACTCGTCAAAAACGCCTTTCTCTTCGGTTTTGTTCGCCATAAAATCATGAAAAATTATTTGATAAATGTAATGTTTTACCCTCTCCTATCCTTACTTGGGACAGAGAAGGAACAGTTTAGATTTCCAACATCCGCAGGAATGATAGAAGTATCTATAGAAAATCAAAAAGGGACGACGGTTGTCGCCCAAATACAGATGTGCTTACCAAACGGTTAAGCGCTGAATTGGAACCGTCGCCCCTTTTTGGTTTCCAAAAGAGACGATCGTTTGATGCGGCAACACGTATACTTGAGCGACTTTTGCAGTATAAAACACTCTTTATAAAAAGGCAAATAAAATTGTCCACAATCAGTCTGCTCATAAGGATAGGTTCTATCCTTCACTTCTATCTCGCTCCGCGCCTTCCCCATACTAGGAGAAGAATTAAACGTGTATAAGTCCCAAAGAGTAATAAAAAAATCCTGAAATTAATCAAGATTTTTGATGTTGACTTCATCGAGCCAGTAATCTTGCTTATGTCCTTTTACTCTCTCTACTTGAAAAATATTGCCATTATCATCTTGCCGCATTAAACGCAGTATCGTTTTTTCGCTTTTTTTATTAGTCAGTATCAAGTGGAAAACATGAAATTGGCATTTTGAGAGATTCAAAAAATGGTTTAATGCTCTCAAGAAAATGGGCGCGAGATTCATCATTGGTGCGTTTCTTAATGCCGTATTTGATATAGAGGGGCATAGAGAGGCTCTCTTTATCGGGTTTGCCAAACACATTCAGGACTTCTGGTAACCAAAATTGAAGCGCTCGGCTGACTTCGTCGGCCCCTCGATAGGTTTGGGTATATTCTCTTAATGCGCGCTCCCCATGCTCCACATGGCCTTTTTCTTCCTCTTCAATTTTATGAATATCATCACACAAAGGTCCATAGCAACATTTGGCGATCTCATCAAGCTGCATATCTGCCGAAGCATCCTGCAACCGGTTGAAAACTAACACATCGCCCCATGAGCGCGTGAGTACTTCGGGATGTTGAAATACCGAAAGTATCCCCTTCTGCTCTCCTACTGTAGTTTTACAGAAGTGATCATAGGGATTTATCCCTAAAGCATGCAATGTACCAGTCTCAAGAATGCGGGCATGCCCGATTTCTTCGCGTGCAATAACTTCCAAAAAATAACGTTCTTCATCATTTGGCGCCAAATGCAGACAGCGAAAATAATTTATTCCGCCCCACATCTCGCAAAGCCAGTTGGTGATTACTGTTTTTTTAAGAAGCTCAAGAGCGGGTTCGGGTATAAGCATTGAATTATAGATCTTGTCTCCTGCTCGCAGAACGGAAAAAAAATTTTCATTGATTGCATGCTCATATACTTCCAACACCTTATCGCGCGCCAATTCAAGTGTCGGACGCAAATTGAGTGCATCAACGCACTTGCTGAAACCTTCGTTGAAAGCATCGAAAATTTTATCGTGCATCTCTGACATCTTCTTCCCCTTCCCTTTCGCTTTTTTGCCTTATTTACGCTATGCTAAGAACTAAACATAGCATATATGAGAACATCATTTTCTGCAATTGAATCATATCGCTCCTGTCCGCAGAGATATAAGTTCCAGGAAATTGATCATATACGCGTTCCCAAATCTCGGGAAGCGATTTTTGGTTCCCTTATCCATTCATCTCTGCACTTCATGTTTAAGAGTGATCCGCTTTTTCCCACTCTTGATGAAGTGGTGGCGCATTTTCGCGCATCATGGCCCAATAAAGAAAAATTGAACGCGCAGTCGCTCCATGATGCGTTGATTTATCCATGGACTGATGAGGAAGAAAAAATTTATTTTGAACAAGGAGTACGCATGCTTAAAAAATTTTATGAAAAGAACGCGCCGTGGAATTTTTCCGTGATTGACCTTGAGTCAAGATTTACCATCACGCTCACTGATGAAAAAACAGGAAATACCCATATTCTCGCAGGCGTCATTGATCGTATTGATAAACTCCCGGACGATTCATACGAAATTATAGATTATAAGACGGCAAAACGGATGCCATCCCAACAAGCGATTGATGAAAATCTTCAGCTTTCGCTCTATGCCCTTGGCCTTCAGAATCGCTGGCCCCATCTTCGCGCCCAAGATATTAAGCTTAGTCTTTATTTCGTACGTCACGAACAAAAACTTTCTTCAAAGCCGACAGAAGACTCAATTGAAAAAACAAAAAAATATATTCTTGCAACTATCAATGAAATCGAGTCCCGTATACAAGATGGCAAGGCATTTGAACCTCTTCCCGGGCCCTTGTGCAATTGGTGCGGCTACCGGCCTATGTGCCCTGCATGGAAGCATCTCTATCGCAAGAAGAAAGATCCTGTGAGTCAAGAGCAGATTGATGTCAAAATGAAAGAGTATTTTGCTCTTAAAAGAAGTGAGAAACAGAATGAAAAATTACTTGCCGCACTTCAAAGTGACATTAAGCAATATATGGAGCAAGAAGGTGTTACACGCGTGTTTAATGACGAAGGAGTGATTACCAAAAAAATTATTCAGCGCTACGCGTATGACTATGAAAAAATAAAATCACTCCTCTCCCCTATCGGTAAATGGGAAGAAATCCTTAAAGCCGATGATGCGAAATTAAAACGCATGATCAAAGAACTTCCTGATGAAATCCGTAGCGCAATCGAGGAGGCGCGAAGTATTGCGCGGGAATATGAGGTCTTGGCAGTATCGGAGAAAAAAATTATTGATTCGATGGAAACATAAGAGGATAGTAGACCTACTGCGCAATTATTTTCGGCTGCAATTTCCAGATTTCGGCTACGACTTTGAAAAAATTATTCGACATATACACTGTATATGCCTCATAATTTTTTCTGCGTCTCGCTCGAAATCTGAAAATTTCGCTACGAAAATAATTGCGCAGTAGGTCTAATGACAATCTTAGGGTCCCTGGCAATTCCCCGCAAGCTTAAGTCCTGCTTTTTCAGCCTCTTCTTTTGTTGGAAATCGTATTTTATTTTCTTCTTTAATCCTTTTTATTCCTGAACACCATGAATAATAATACGTAGTTCCATTGCGGGAGGCAACCACCATGTTGTTGTTCGCGACAGCATCGTTTGATGATGTTGTGTTTACATGTTGTTGTTCATCAGTTGGCTGTATCACAGAGAGTGGCGGATTGGGCTTTAGATCAACGGAAAGTCTTCCGAGTCCGAATCCAGATAATCCGGTAAAAAAAATAATACTTGCAGTAACAAGATCATTACGATTATCACCGCACCACATTTTGACTTTTTTATATAGATCTGCTAGCATAAACCTTATATAATTATACTACACTATGGCACATACTAAATCGGCGGGATCCACTAAATACGGGCGGGATTCCCAGCCCAAATATCTTGGTGTTAAAAAATTTGACGGCGAGCGCGTCAAAATCGGGGATATTATCATTCGCCAACGCGGATCGCGATTTATCGCGGGAACAGGCGTAAGAAAAGGCGGAGACGACACTCTTTTTTCTCTTGCAATCGGAAAAGTAAAATTCACTACGCGAAGAAAAAATAATTTTGACGGGTCAACAAAACGCGCGAATGTTGTTAATGTTATCGTTTAGCGTGATCTATTTTTTGATTTTTTTATCGCGGCCTGCGCGAATCCCAAAAACAACGGATGGGGGTGCAATGGTCGTGAGATAAATTCCGGATGGAATTGTGTTCCTATAAAAAAGGGATGATTGCCAAGCTCAATGACTTCCACAAGATTTCGTTCGGGATTAATACCGGCAATGACAAGCCCGTTTTTTTCTAATATATCGCGAAATTCATTATTCACTTCATAACGATGACGGTGGCGCTCGACCACTTTTTTTTCTTTGTAGAGCGCCATACTTTTGGTTCCCTCTTCCAATTCGCAATTATAATCCCCGAGCCGCATTGATCCTCCCATGTGATGCTCTTTAATGTTGATGAGTTGGTCGGGCATAGTGTGGATTACAGGACTGGGTGTCTCTGGATTTATTTCTGTGGTATGGGCATCTTTTAAGCCGCATGCATTGCGAGCAAATTCAACTACGGCAAGCTGGAGTCCGTAACAAAGCCCCAGATAAGGCATCTGATTCTCGCGACAATATTGTATTGCATGTATTTTTCCTTCTACGCCACGCGAACCAAATCCTCCGGGCACAATAATACCGTCATACGATGCAAGTTCCGATAGTGATGCGGGATTTTTTTCGTAATCCTCGGCGTTCAGCCATTCAATGATCGGTTTTCGTCCAAGTTGCCACGACGCATGCTTAATCGCTTCAATAACCGAGAGATAGGAATCAGCCAGCGTAAACGCTCCGCTTTCAAAATATTTGCCTACAATGCCGATGCGGACAGTATCGGAAATGGCACGCACACGCTCTACCATATCAGCCCATTCCGACATATTGCGCGCCCGCGATTTTAATTTGAATTTTGAGAGTATGCGGTCGCCGAGCTTATCACGTTCGAAATTAACCGGTATTTCATAAATGAATTTAACATCCGGCGCGGAAATCACATCATCTTCGGCCATATTGCAGGATATCCCAATTTTTTGCTTGCGTGGCTCATCAAGGGCCGCGGTAGAGCGTGCAATAATAATATCAGGTTGGATTCCTGCAAAATTAAGAGACCTCACGGCGTGTTGCGTCGGCTTTGTTTTCATCTCGCCGACCATATCGGGTACCGGTAAATAACTCACCAAGACAAAAAGAATATCGCGGGGATGTTTTAATTTCATCATGCGCGCCGCTTCTAAAAAAAGCGCGTTCTGGTACTCCCCTACCGTGCCTCCTATTTCCACAAGTACAAAATCGGCTTTTGCTTTTTTCCCCGCTCGCTCCAGTCGTCGTATTACTTCTTCGGGAATATGCGGAACCACTTCTACACATTTACCATTGTATTCGAGATTGCGTTCGCGTTGGATTACCGTCTGATACACTGCGCCTGTGGTCATATAATTATCACGGGGAATATCCTCGTCCAGAAATCGTTCGTAATTTCCGATGTCTTGATCGCATTCCATGCCGTCTTTTGTCACGAAAACTTCCCCGTGTTCAATGGGGTTCATGGTGCCGGCATCAACATTGATATACGGATCTATTTTTACGGCAGTGACGTTAAATCCCCTGCTTTTAAGGATGCGGCCAATCGAGGACGTTGCTACCCCTTTTCCAATTCCCGACATGACTCCTCCGCAGATAAAGATAAATTTTGCCATAAAAACCTTAGTCATTCCTAAACGCAATGAAGAATCTCTATTTCGATATTTGAGCTATATGAGATCCAACGCTTTAATCAGGATGACAAGACGTATACGTTTTTTGAGATTATTCTGATTTTATAGTGACCGTCACAAAACCGGATACACCATGAGGGAACTTGAGCGGTATTTGTTTTGATCCAGTAGTCTTGAGCGGCTCTTCAAGCTCAACCCATTCTTCTTCTATATAGATTCCTTGCTTTCCCAAAGCTCTCTTGATATGACTCGCTCCAATTGATCCGAATGCTCTGCCTTTTTCGCCGATTTTTGTTGTGATTATTACTTCAACTGACTTGATTTTATCCGCAATGTTTTGATATTTTGTTTGCTCATGCAATTGTTTCTCCTGCTGTCCTGTTTTTTCTTGTTCAATAGATCGCAATTTTTCATCTGTTGCGGCCACGGCAAGTTTTTTGGCAAGTAAAAAATTACGGGCAAATCCGTCGTTCACGTTTTTTACATCATTTTTTTGTCCTACCCTGGGGACATCTTTGAGAAGTAAAACTTTCATTCTATATTATTCTTACACCAATCAATTAGTTTTTGCAACTTTTTTATACTCTTGCGTAGGAATCCTATAGTTATTTACCGAACTTAAAGCGCTTGTTGACAGTTTTTCTTAATATGGTAGATTTAGTTTTATCTCAATCTATGAAACCTACCAACATTCTCCTTATAGGATGCGGTTATCATGCCCAACGTATATATTATCCTGTCATTGAAAAATATGGCATGGCAATAAACGCGCGTATTGTTTGTGTCGTTGATCTCAAAGAAAAGGAAGATGAATTACATAGTTATTTTAACAAAAAGGGATTTAAGATTCCCCATCTTCTTTTACTAAATAAAGACCATATCACCTACGATTATCTACCTCATTTAGTGAGAGATAATCTTAATAAAATTGTAAATGAGTATCAAGTTAATGCCGTTATCATTTCTACTGAACCGCTTGCACATATGATGTATGCCCGTTGGGCATTAGACAGCAAATTAAGTATCCTAATGGATAAACCCATATCTACGAAAGAAAATATCTCCACAGATATTCGAGCGGCTCATGAAGTACTATCTGACTATCATGAACTTTTATCAGCTCTTTACAAGGCTCGAGAAACAAATCCACGCATCGTTTTCGATCTCATGGCGCAACGCCGTTACCATCCTGCTTTTCGATTAATGAAATCACTCATCAAGGAAGTCTATGACCAAACAAATTGCCCCGTCACATCAATCCAGTCATTCCACAGCGATGGGCAGTGGCGAATGCCGGCAGAGATAGTTGATCAGAATTATCATCCTTACAACCAGGGATACGGTAAATGTTCTCATTCCGGTTACCATTCATTAGACATCGTTCCCTGGCTTATGGAAGCGGCCGAAGATGAGCGTAAGCACGTTGATAACGTTGACATATATACCAACTTTCTAAGGCCTAATGATTTTATCTCACAGATTACCGCCGAAGATTATCAGAATCTATTCCCAAACTACGGTAAGTATTCTCCATATCCTGATTATGAACTATTCAAACGCATGGAAAATTTTGGAGAAATTGATGCGTTCAATTCCTTTGCCTTCAAGCAAGGAAATAGGACAATCTCGCTAGCAACGGTTAACCTAGTGCATAATGGGTTTGCTCAAAGAAATTGGGTAACGGCAGTGGGAAGGGATCTGTATAAAGGAAATGGGCGCGTCAGGCATGAATCGCATTATATTCTCCAAGGCCCATTTCAGGCCATTTCTTTTATCTCCTATCAAAGCAAAGAAGTTGACCCCAATAATCTGGAGGATTTTTATGATGTCGGAGGAGAGTATCATCTTGATATTCATGTTTTTAGAAACGATAAGATGTTCCCTCAATGGAAAAACTACACAAAATATTCCGTAAAAGACTTAAGTGCCAACGCACTTGAACATAATTCATGTGGTCATCAGGAAGATGCACGCAAGAACTCAGTTATTGATTTTATAAATCAAATTAACGGGAGCCTTGATAAATCATCATCAGCTCTCCAAGACCATCGGCGAAGCGTCGTTTTGCTAAGCGGTGTCTATCAATCTGCTTGTTTAAAAAATAAGGGAAAGAATCCGGTTATAAATTTAAATTTTAACAAATATGTATAAAGAGTTACCTATAAAGGTAGAAGTAATTGTTTTTAAGCGTGAAGATAATTTTTGCAGTTTTCTTTTGCTAAAACGGAGTCCTGAGGATGGTGGATTCTGGCAGCCAATAACAGGAACTCTTGAAATGGAAGAATCAATCCGACAATGTATGTTAAGAGAACTTGAAGAGGAAACTGGCATACGTGAAATTCTTAATGTAAGTGAAGAAATCCATAGATTTAGCTGGCGGAAAAAAGATTATACGGTGGTTGAAATGGTCTACGGCGTGGAAGTGCCTCATCAAGATATAACTTTGAGTCCTGAACATACCGAATACAGATGGTGCAGCTTTGATGAGGCAATGCAGCTCCTTGAAAAGGAAAATAATAAAAATGCCTTTTTGGCATTTAAAAGCAAACTACTTTAAAAGAAAGGGAGGTGTGATGTGATACTGACTATCGGTTTTGAGGGCCCTAATCGAGTTGGCAAGGGGACACAGATTAGTCTTCTGGGACGTTATTTATCTCTCCATGAGATTCCCTTTTTGGTTATTCGTGGTGATGGGTCAAGACCCATGAGTGGCTTGTCGGGAGACCCATGTTCATTGTGGTGGAGTGAAATGAATAAAAAACTTCGCACTACGGCAGAATTAAGTGACTGGGATTTAGCCGCATGCAGACTAGCTCGCGAAATGATCGTATGGCGGGACAGAGTATTACCCCGAGTGCTTCGAAAGGCGGATAAAGAATTTGGCTGCCTGCTCATTGACAGAAGTATCCTTTCTCGTTCGCATGTGACACGAGAGGCGGGGAGCTTAGATGTAAATGATCTCTATCCTCGTAGGTTTTTGAAAGGAAAGAGTATTACTTACGAAACCGTCTGTCCTGATATCATTTTTAATCTGATTGCACCTAAAGAGGTTTTGCAGACGCGTCTCGATCCGAATGATCCCAAATACTATTTTCGCAAACTGCTCATCGAAACAAAAAGTGAATGGTATGCAGAAACGGTATTTGTATTCCCTGATTATATTCAGCGCAGGATCGTAAGTATTGACGGGACAAAACCGCCAGATACTGTAGCCAGTGAGATTGCTACTCTCCTGTATGAACGATTCCCGATTTTAAACTTACATTAAAAAGCTATCAGCAACGCTTGTTGACAATTTTTCTTAACCTGGTAGATTTAGTTTTATCTCAATGTCATCAATGTGATGACTACATGAGATAATAAAACTCTTTCCAAAGTCGCAGGAAGCTCATGGCAACCAAGCGGCATGGAGAATGTCATGGGAAAGCCCACTGTTCTTTTGGACATAGATCCTTTTCTCATCGCCTCCCCCTTCATTCCCTCGTTTATCCATCAATCTGTTTTCATGGCACACAGGCTTGAGGATCGGCTTGGCGGTGTGAGTTTAAAGCTTTCCGGATCCGCAAGTATCATGGGGGAATTTCGCTGGCAAGGAAGTATATTAATCAAAGTACACCATGTGGGCGACTTAAAAATAGAGGTCTCCTGCCCGTCTCGTATTATTAAACCATCAACATTTCACTGGGGTAGTCTGGAGCTTGAAACTGTATTTGATCTTGCACTTGTTGATGTAATTGAGCGGCAGATCAAAAAATTAAATGAGCTTAAGCTTGACTGTGAAAATCGGGAATTGTTTCAGTATTATGCATATTGGAATGATTAATACGGCCTAGATGGTGGGAGCATGTATTGCGGGAGTGATTGTTCATTCCTGCTTTTTTATATTTCCTGGCGAGTCCACAGGCGAAAGCTTGCTTTCATCTGGAGCGAGCGACGGAAATTCAAGCGATTCACGCTCCGTGACATCGCTTATATTTTCGG
>CAYHZE010000015.1:0-15801 GCA_964361015.1 uncultured Candidatus Saccharibacteria bacterium
CGAGGAGGTCTGAAGGTTTTGTAGCCAAAATATCGCAAAATGCAGTCGCGAGGAAAAGATTATGAACAGGCTCTAACATACGGTGATGAGTAAACAATTAACAATTAACCAAATTTTCAATTATGCCCATTTATCAAAAATCAAATATCTCCGCTAAAAGCGGATCCGCGTTTGGCGGAAAATATCAAATGTCAAAATCCGGATTTACCCTTCTTGAAATTTTACTTGTCGTTGCCGCCATTGCAATTCTGGCAGGCATTGTTATTGTGGCAATCAATCCGGGCAAACAACTTGGCGATACGCGTAACGCCCAGCGCCGCGCTGATGTCAATACCATTCTTAATGGCGTATATCAATATGCGATTGACAATAATGGTGTTTTGCCTACTATCCCCACGGTCGTATCATGTACGCTGGTCGCTACGGATGAAGTATGCAAACTTACCGCACTGGGCACCTGTTCAACAGGCGTTGATCTTTCTGTTTTGACCACGAATCAAAGGTATCTCGTCTCCATGCCTATTGATCCGAGCGTCTCTTCCACTAATGGCACTGGATATTATATCGTCAGAAGTACGAACGGCCGCATAACGGTTTGCGCTCCATCTGCCGAGCAAGGTGCCGCTATCAGTGTTACTCGGTAGGAAATTTGTCCGTTTATAAGGAGGGGATAGGTTTTATAGGTCTTATGACGATAATCACTAAACTTCGCATAGGTGCAATAGCCGCCGCGGTTTTTTTGATAACTTTTATTGGCAGCGTATTTTTGTTAACCTCTGCATTAGAAGGACAAGATGCCAGTACAGGTATGATGATTGCGGGAATAATATGCGTGGGACTATCAGTGTGGTGTTTGTCTGCAGGCCTGTCTATCGTCAAATCACTGCGAGTTCTTATCCATGGCGCCAAGATTGTTGCGGATGGGAATGTTGACTATACGTTTGATATTAAGAGCCATGATGAGATTGGCCAATTGGCACAGTTGTTGAATGTGATAGTTTTGAAGATCAGACAAGGCAATGGCGCGTTTGAGCAAAAAGTCAGCCAGCATGTGCGGGATCTGGAGTCAGCCAGCATCGGAGATGATGCAATGCTTGCCAATATAAGCGACGCAGTAGTTGCCACTGATGAGCATGGATATATTGCCATCATCAATAATGCGGCCCTTAAATCTCTCGGCTTGCAAAGGCAGGACGTCATAGGAAAAAAAGCAACAGAGGTTATTGGCGCGCAAGATGAGGAAGGCAATCCCATACCGAGAGATCAGCGATCTATAGAAAAAGTTCTTGCCACCGGCAGTGCCGTTGCGACCACGGTGAGCGGCGCATACTATTATGTACGGGCAAATAAAGAGAGATTTCCTGTGGCAATTACCGCAACGCCGACTCAATTTATTTTTAACGGCAAAAGGATCAGTGTCATTGAGATTTTTCGCGATATTACAAAAGAAAAAGAAATTGATCGCCAAAAAAGTGAGTTCCTATCCATTGCCTCCCACCAGCTTCGCACGCCCTTGGGAAGCATGAGGTGGAATCTTGAACTTATGGAATCGGAGATCATGTCTTCGCCGCAAGGAGCACAGGAGAGGTTGCGCGAAGTCCATAAAATCAATCTGCGCGTCATAAATCTTGTGCGTGATCTTTTAAATGTTACCCGCATTGATCAGGGCCGGGTGGAAGATGAACCGGAACGTACGAATGTTGCGGATATTATACAAAGCGCTATAAAAGAGATAGAGTCTCAAGCGCATGAGAAATCAGTATCTGTTGAAATGAAGATCAAGAGATCGGATACGCCGCAACTTATTATTGATGCAAATCGTTTTCGCGAGATGGTCCAAAATCTTCTTACCAATGCGGTGAGATACACGCTACCCAATGGCCATGTATATGTGGAAATTGATTATACGGACACCTCCATTGAGATTGTGGTTTCAGATACGGGAATCGGCATCCCTAAGGAAGACCAACCGAAAATTTTTTCCAAATTCGCCCGTTCGGAAAACGCCGCAGTCATTGATACAGAAGGTAGCGGACTTGGGCTTTATATTGTAAAATCGTATATAACAGGATGGGGCGGTAAGATTTGGTTTGAAAGTAACGTCGGCAAGGGGACAACATTTCATGTATCATTGCCGCTTGCAGTGCGGTATCAGAGATAAACATTGTATGATCTTGAATTACGAAATAGCCAAAATTTTATCCAACAACCGATTCAGGAAATAACATTTTGGTTATTTCGTAATTCAAAGTGTATGAATAAAAAATTTATTTTTATCGTTGAAGACGATAAAGCATACGTCAACGTATACAGAACAAAGCTTGAAAGCGAAGGGTATGAAGTGGCAATTGTTGAGCGGGGCAATCTTGTCATACCCGAATTACGTAAACGTAAACCTGACCTTGTCATTCTTGATCTTGTATTGCCGGAAAAAACCGGATTTGCTATTTTGAAAGATATACGAGCTGACAGTGAATTAAAGGATCTTAAGGTGATTGTTGCCTCAAATTTGAGCCAAGAAGGAGATAAAGAAAAGGTAAAAAAATTAGGCGTGCTTGATTATCTTATCAAGTCTGAAATTTCAATTTTTGAACTTATAGAAAAAATTAAAAAGGCGCTTGCGAGCTGACCGCATTCTTTTGCCTTACTTATACTATCTCTCATGAATCAATTCACTTCTGTCATTCCCTCAATCGCTGGGAATGACAAAGGGGGAGTAGCTAATGAGAGGTGGTATCTAGTGTATTTATTGTACCAAGTTAGAACCTATTTTGAAAATCGGTAATGTCTCGCACGCGCTCCGCGCGTCCCACCTTCTGGCTTTGAAAAAACCTTTAAGTTCCGTATTGGTGCGCCCGTGAGGACTCGAACCTCAAACCTACTGCTTCGAAGGCAGTTGCTCTATCCAATTGAGCTACGGGCGCATGGGTGGATTATAGGATACAACATTCATAAGATCAATAAAAATAAATAAGCGTCCGCATATACGCATGCGGACGCTCTTTTTAATCGCGGCGTATTATGTTTTTGCCGCAACCATGATAAAAAATATGGGCCACACATAATGGCATTTCACATGGGCAAACAATTTCTTAAGATAAAAGAACATAAACGGAGAGAATTGATAAACAATAAATACTCCGTTTGGCGAAAGCGCTTCGTGCGTTTGCGCTACAATGTGCTCTCGTTGCGTTGGTTTCAAAAATGAGAAAGGAATACCGGAAATTGCAACATCTAATTCTTTTATTCCGGCTTCTTGCAGATATTCGGCAACAAGGAGCGCGTCGCCTTGTTTGACGCATAGGCGAGAATCCTGGATGCGTTTAAGTTCACGGACGAAATCCTCGTTTCGTTCAATTGCTATTATTTGCGCGTCGGCAGGCAGGCGTTGTAAAAGAGGTTTCGTGATAACGCCGTCGCCGGGGCCGTACTCTGCCACCATCTGTGCATTTTCTGGCACATAGGGCAGCATTCGATCAATGGCGTGGCGTGACGTTGGCGCAAAGGCCGCTACTTTTATATCGCGCATGAATGTCTTGATGAAATCAAGTTTTTTCATGATTTACTCTCGTCTCCTTTGATGGTGATGTCTCATATATGCCAGATTATATATACCATAGATATTTGATTTTATCAAATGTTTGTTTATGATAAAAAACCGCCCCAACAACACGGATGTTGCCGGGGATTAGAGTGTTGCATGGAAATCATACTGTCACATTACAATCCGCAGATGAAATCCGCATATATTGGTTTGTCGGTAATTATCTTGAAATCCCCCTGTTCGGCTCCATCCTCCCCCTCTCCAATAGCAAGATCAGGTGGCGGATTGATGCCGTACAGATAGAGCGATTTCATGCCCTCGCCAATCCACCATTTCCAGTAATTAACAAATTCACTGGTGGTGACGAAGATGGCGGGTTCGGGCATGCGGCCAAACGCATCAAACTTCGATGGTTTTATTGCCGCAAGATTATCGCGCCTACTGATGTGGAAGTATTGGTATTCTTCCTTCATCCGGCTCCTCTTCTTTTTGCAAAGAGTGTTGACCTCTGCTCGACACACCTCACAAATGAGACGTATCCAGTAAAGGAGGGGATGAACTGAATCATCCCCTAGGGATCCTAGGCATTTCCTGACGGAGTGAACCGCAGGAGTTGCCCCCACGACACCCGATGCCAGCGCGCGACGGCAAGCCGTTGCGGCTCCTCATAGCCGTGCTCATCAAGGTCGCAACGAGATGTGAACTCGTCATCAACCTCAATGGACTGCACGGCCGAGAGAGGCACCACAATCCGGTCCGACCCGCTATAGCCAACAACACGCGGTACGAACTCGAGAAACGTCATCTCGAATTCCACCTTGTGTTCTTGGCCGTGACCATCGGTGTACCGCACGGTGATGCGCGGTTTCCGAAGATCTTCAGCGAGCCGGTCAGGGACAGGGGTAGTGGTCAACATAGGGATACCTCCTTGCCCGAAGGCAGAAGGTTGCCACAGTACTTCACCACCATACCAACATGGTATGGCAGCGTACCATAGCGGGATCGGGAACGGTTTTTTTTCGGTATTTTTTTGAGTGAAAAACGCTTTTTAAAGCTATTTTTTCAACCGTTCCCGTCCCGCCAAATGGCAAGGAGGGAGTCCTTGATATTTTTATCGAATGAACTGTAGAAACATGATAGCATACAGATAAATACTTGTCGAGTATCATGCAAGGAGGGTTTTTTTATGAATGAGCATTCTCTTGTCAGAGAAGTATAGGCGCCACAGGAAGCGACGCCTATCGCATTCTTTAGTTTCCCACAAAATACATGTTCGGTTCTTCTCCCTTTTGTACCATGACAATATCACCTCGTGACGGTAAGATATGGTCGTGTAATGGTAATAAGGCAGGAACATAACCATCGGAAAGCTGGACTATAACTGCTGTCCGAAGACCCATAGATTTTCCCTGATAAGTCAAAGGAACTATCTGAGGATCGCTTACTACCAGCCCTTTCTGTGGTAAGGACATATCTTTATCCTCCTACTAAAATTTTTCTACTGAACCTGGAATTATAGTATATCATTACTAAAAATTTGTCAAGTGCCATGGCATGATGTATACTTGAACCATAATGAAACGCGATACCATCAAAATTCCCCGCGAAGTGGAGACAATCGTCGCAAAACTCGTTGATGCCGGGTACGAGGCGTATCCAGTGGGCGGGTGCGTGCGCGATTTACTGCTTGCCCGCCAAAGCTCAAGCGACGGTGGGCGCGGCGTTACGCCGCAAGATTGGGATGTAACGACTTCGGCAAAGCCGGAGGAGATTTTGGCATTGTTTCCGGAGAGTTTTTATGAAAATGCGTTTTTGACCGTAACCGTAAAAACAGAATCCGAAGATGAGACACTTAAAGAAATAGAAATTACGACATACAGAAGCGAAGGCAAGTATACGGACAAGCGCCATCCCGATGAAGTGCGGTACGCGAAAACATTGGAGGAAGATTTATCGCGCCGTGATTTCACCATCAATGCAATGGCGCTTACCTTGACCGGCGATGTGATTGATCCGTTCAACGGACAAGATGATTTAAAGAAAAAAATAATTCGTTCGGTGGGTGATTCTCTAAAGCGCTTTGACGAAGATGCGCTTCGTATGATGCGGGCAGTGCGATTTACGGCACAGCTTGGATTTGAAATTGAAGAAAAAACAAAAGAGGCGATTGTAAAACTCTCTCATACTATTGTGTTAATCGCTCACGAGCGCATCCGCGATGAGTTTATTAAAATAGTGAAGTCAAACGCCGGACGTGCAGTGATTGATCTTATGCATGAGGTGGGGCTTTTGAAACATATTATTCCGGAACTTGAAGAGGGGATTGGAATGGAAAACCGTCCGAGGATTTTTACGATTTGGGATCACAATCTCAAAGCATTTGATTATGGGGTGAAAACGAAATTCCCGTGGGATGTGTGTATTGCAGCACTTCTGCACGACGTGGCAAAGCCCGCGACACGTGGGCCGAAAAAAAATGACGAATGGACATTTTACGGGCACGATGTAGTGGGCGGAAAAATGGCCAGCCAGATTTTGGAACGTTTGCATTTCCCGCGTCATACAATAGAGAAGATTGCGACGCTTATTCGTTGGCATTTGTTTAAATATGAATCAGAGGAGGAGACCACGGATTCTTCCATACGCCGTCTGATCCGCAACGTGGGCGCGGACAATATGAACGATTTGGTGAAAGTGCGCATTTGCGATCGCATGGGCATGGACGTGCCCAAGGCCGTACCGTATCGCCTGCGGCATTTTCAATTCCGCGTGGAAAAAATTTTGCGTGAAGAAGAAGCACCAACACCAAAAATGCTTCGCGTAAAAGGAGAAGATATCATGCGGGTGCTCTCCATTCCTCCGGGGCAAAAAATTGGGCGCATTATCGAAGTTCTGATGCAGGAGGTTATTGACGATCCATTACGCAATGAAAAAAGCGCGCTTGAAGCGCGTGTGGCAGAGCTTGGAGCATTGTCAGACGAAGAACTTACCCTCATGGCAGAGAAAGCAGAATCACAAGTGGAGATGACCGAAGACCAAAGGATTTCGGAAATCAAGGCAAAGTATTGGGTGAAGTGATGTTTTGATGACCTATGCGTTTTGTTCCTCCCCGTATATAGCGAGGAGGCGAGGTGTGGGTATAACATCGGAGACTAGAAGTTGGAAGCTAGAGACTGGTCTCCAGTTTCCAGTTGTTACCACTCCCTAGCCCCTCCTCAATAGGAGGGGAATAAATGCGCGAAGTATTGCGTTCATTTGTATAAGTAGTTATAAATAGAAGATTAAGATTTATCATGACGGGCCGTAGTATACCGGTAGTACATGCGCTTCGGGTGCGTAGAGACCGGGTTCGATTCCCGGCGGCCCGAAAAGATATATTAAGTAGGACATTACGCGCCTAGTTCCTCCCCTAGTATAGGGGAGGTTAGGAGGGGTAGCTCCCCGGAACTACCACCCCAACTCCGCTCCTATGTCAGGAGCGAGGAATAACAACACAAACGCGAAAGTTCTCATAAAGATAGTAGGAGTTATGGAAAATAATATTCCGCATCACATCGCTTTCATACCCGATGGCAATCGCCGATGGGCGCGGGCGCAAGGAATTCAGCCGTGGAAAGGTCATGAAAAAGGCGCGGAGCGTTTTTTTGAAGTTGCGGAGCATGCATTTAATTCCGGTATTCCCTATGTTACTCTTTGGGCCGCATCAATAGATAATCTCACCAAGCGCAGTAAATTGGAAATACGATTTCTTTGTTCTATTTTGCGCCGCGAATTGCAGAGTAAGCGGACGATTTCGCTTTTCATGGACAATAAAATTCGCGTACGATTCATTGGGCAATGGAAAAAATTGGTCAATGATTCTAAACTCATATCTGTCATAGAACAGCGCCAAGAGGATACAAAAAGATTTACCGAAAAAAATCTCACGATACTTTTCGGATATGATGGCAAACGCGAAATGATGGACGCGATATGCAAATTTCAACGCTCGCCTGAAACATTGATTGATTACATGTCAGTGAAAGAATGTCTTTGGACAAGTGCTTTGCCATTGGTTGATTTGGTAGTACGCGCAGGCGGGGAGCCGCATTGGTCTGGCGGATTCATGATGTGGCACACGGCAGATTCACAATTTTATTTCACGCAAAAATTTTGGCCGGATTTTGATGCCAAAGAGTTGCAAAAAGCGCTCACCGACTACGCAACCCGCGAGAGGAGATTTGGGAAATGATATTTTTACGGATTGAAAAAAGTAACCCTCACACTTTCCACTTTTTCCTTTATCTTCACTCTCTTCTGTCATTCCCACGAAAGTGGGAATCCAGACCCTCCTTTTTGTTTGTGAAGAAAATCTGGATTCCCGCAATCGCTCTGGAATGACACAGGTGTGAGGGGTTACTGAAAAAATCATATACGGGCTCATAGTAAAGTGGTATTACACCGCATTCGCATTGCGGAGGCGCGAGTTCGATTCTCGCTGAGTCCACCACTTCGCTCTGTTGAATACAATAGGGCTTCGCGGTGCAAGCGTAAAAATAAAATTCTTGATATATTCCGACTGCCATGAACAAAGTTCGCAATAATTATGCATATATAGATGGTGCAAATTTACACAAAGGCATTACCAGTCTTGGTTGGACACTGGATTATCACCGGTTTCGAATATGGCTTGCCGAAAAATATAATGTTGGTCTTGCATATCTTTTTATTGGGCTTATACCAAGATATAAGGATCTTTATACTTCTTTACAAAAAGCGGGATTTACTCTTGTGTTCAAAGAAGTGGTATATGATAATAATGGAAAACCAAAGGGCAATTGCGATGCGGATCTTGTCCTCTATGTTGTTCGTGATGTGTATGAGTCAGAGATAGGTAATGCCGTTATTGTTGCGAGTGATGGCGATTATGCGGGGCTTATTAAGTTTCTTCAAGAAAAGCAGAAAATAAAAAGTATACTTTCTCCAGCAAGCGAAAAGAAATGCTCCCTTCTCCTTAAAAGAACCGGAGTGGGGATATCGTACCTTAATGATCAGAAAAATATCTTAATGGCACAAAAAGAAAAAGCCCCCGATGGAGACAGAACTCCATAAGGGTCTTTTTCGTAGTGAATACTAGAAGTATAGCACAAGGGGGTTGTGTGTCAAGTATATTGTATCCGTCCACCACATATTGGACTTTTCTGGTTCGGTTGTTAAAAAAAGAATGGTGATTGAGACCCCATTCACCAAAGTTTATAACTTATATAGCAAGAACATAATGTTAGATAAAGTTACACTCAATGATTTTAGTAAAAAAGTTAATAAAGCATATCAGGAGTATTGTATTTGGCTATATACTAATAATGAGTTTGCTAAGTACCAAGATAGTTGGAATGATGGTATGTCAGTGGAACTTGTAGAGACGAAAGAATTTTTAAAAAATCCACGAGATCATGGATGTAGATACAAAAACTTTTTGTCCGTAGTACTTGTTTCTCTTCAACATGCTTGGATTTTATCATTGGCTCGATTGTTCGATCCACCTTACCATCCGCGTGATCGCAAAAAAGAAAATCCGCGATTATCTTTATCTTATATCTCTGAATTAGTTGATGATACATGCGTTATTCAACTGATTGATGAGCTAATTAAAAAGTATCAAGGATTCAGCCAGTCAATAAAAATTTTAAGAGATAACTATCTTGCTCATAATGATATAAATTGCAGTGATAAAGAGATTAAAGCTATGAATGATTTATTCGAAGATTTAGATAATATCATTTCGGTTATAAAACAACGTAAGCCACATCTTAAGGATTGTAATAATCCTGAATTAAAATATACGGATGCCTTATCTAAATGTGGCGTTGTTGAGATATTCGAAAAATTGAAGTGATTGCTGGAATGACAGAATTTATTGCAATGTGTGCAGGATGTTTGCGTTTATGGTATGGTGATCACGCTGGTGTCTTTGATAAAATAAGTTGTGAAAAAGGGGATAGGTATGGAGATGACGGATGAAAGTAAATTTGTCCTGCTGTCAACGCGTTTGATGCATGAGTTTGGGAGTGAGTTATGCCTTTATTTGGAAGAGCGCGGAATGAGCATTCCGCATTATTTGATTGAGTTCACTACGTTTGCCAATGGCGAGATGCTTCCCCAAATTCCTCATACGATTCGCGGACAGCATGTGTTTTTTTTGCATGCGCTTCAGCATCCCGATCCCAATACGGCAGTCATGATGATGTTGATTACAAGCGATGCGATTAAGCGCGCTTCAGCGGCGGGTATTACGCTCGTGGTTCCTTTTCTTTCATATCTGCGCCAAGACAGGAAAGATAGGCCGCGCGTGCCGATATCGGCGCGTTTGCTTGCTGATTTGATTGAATCAAATCGTGCGGTGAGGGGATTGATTACGATTGATATGCACGCGGAACAAGAGCAGGGATTTTTTTCTATTCCTGTTGATAATTTGACGGGTGTGACGGTATTTGCGGAGCATCTTCGGCATAAGTTTAATGGTGATTTCTCTGATGTGGTCATGATGGCTCCGGATTTTGGAGGGGCGGTTCGGAATCGAAGGCTTGCTCGCGCACTCGGAGATATTCCGGTGTGCATTCTTGAGAAACGCCGCACAGGACCCAATAAAGCGGAGATGCTTTCTGTTATAGGAGAGAGTGTTGTGGATAGACGTGTGGTGATGTATGAAGATATGATTGATTCGGGTGGGACTGCCGCAGAAGCGAGTCAGAAAGTCGCGGAAATGGGTGCACGGGAAGTATATCTGTGCGCCACGCACGGAATCTTTAGTCGCGGTGCGGAAAAGCGGTTTGCGGAAAAAAATATCGCGGTGGCATGCACAAACTCGATTCCTCGAAGCGCCGATTATTATGCGCAAGAAACATGGCTCACTAATGTTTCTGTTATTCCTTACTTTGCCGATGCGATCTATGAGACTACTCAAATGGGTGGCAGTATCAGTAAACTATCCCAATAACTAACTTGAGTAGTGCCCATAATGATGCTGAAAAGAGGGGGTCGCACGCCATGAGCGTACACGATCCCCTATTTTTTTGATTGTGAACTTCTGAATGTGATGTCTTTTTTTCTTAAGTAGGGTATACTTATTCATGAAAGCCTTATTATTTATTTTATGTATACATCAATGGATCCTAATACATGGTATTTTGCATTAAGCGCGCTTGGGCAGGTGCTTGGGGGGTTGCTTGGGTTAAATGCGATTTTTGTTGCGGTTAAGCTTGAGCATATTACCAAGCAAGTTGATTATTATAAACGCCGCGGGGCAAGTATTATCAAATGGGAAAAGAAAGACGAAGCAGATAAGCGTATTTCATTTGATGCGGTATATATTTTAAGAAAACTGCATGGGATTTCCCATCATCACCGCGATGATCCGGCTTTTATCACCCATCTTGAACATACGCTTAAGCGGTATGATCCGTCTCTGCGGGCGACTTCCGATCGCGCTATTCGTTTTATGGACGATACGATCTATTCATTGGAAGATAACTTGAAACAAAAAGGAAATATGATCCATAGCATTATATTGCCATCGGTGGTAACAATGATCTCTATTTTTGCATCAATGATACTGCTTGCGTTTACTGACTATTTCCTTAAAGAATTTCCGGCAAATGTGGAGCTTCTGGTGGGCGTTACTCTTTTGGGCATGTTGGGGATGTACTTGATTGCCATTTCTTCGTATCGTATTTTGTGGTCTATTGAGTAGCGTGTAGCGTACAGCGTTTAGCGTTTAGTAAAAATTCGTTATCAAACCCTAAACCCTAAACCCTAAACGCTAATTCCATGCACAGCCATTATGATTATCTTATTATCGGCGGCGGCATTGCCGGTGTCACGGCGGCGGAAATTATTCGCGAGCATACCAATGACGCGCATATCGCCATCATAGGAGAAGAGCCGCACATGCTCTACTCCCGCGTGCTTCTGCCCGCTTATCTTAAAAACCGCATCCCGCGGTCTAAACTTTTTTTACGCAGTATTCAGGATTTTACAGAAAAGAAAATAGATATTCACGCCGGAGACAGGATAGTATCTGTTGACGCGGCGCACAAAGACGTGACGCTTGAAAGCGGCAAGATATTTGCCTACGGAAAATTATTGTTGGCAACCGGCGGGCGCGTGAAAGAGTGGGGAAAGCCCGAAGACCAGCCATATACATATCGCCTGCAGACGCTTGATGATGCTGATCGGTTATTTGCAACTCTTTCCTCTCTTCATAATCCGCTCGTCATAGGGTCATCTTTTATCAGTTTGGAATTTTTGGAGATTTTTCTTGCCAATAAAATAACGCCCAAACTTTTGGTGCGTGATAAGCATTTTTTCGGAAATCTGATTGAAGAGCAAGGAGGCAGACTGATGGAAGAAAACTTTCTTCGGCTTGGTATACAAACGGATTATAATGACACGGTGGCGCGGATAGATATGGCATCCGGAGCGCCTGAAAACAGAGGGGTGACTACGAAGAGATTACATGCCATTTCCACGGATGCGATTGCCGTAGGAATCGGCATAGATCGTGATGTTGAATATGCCGAAAAATCCGGCATTGAAATAGGAAAACAAGGGATCAGGGCAAATGAATTTCTGGAGACGAATATCCCTGATATTTTTGCGGCAGGAGATGCGGCAGAGTATTATGATGGTATTGCCAAGAGGCATGCGAGCATAGGGAATTGGACGAGCGCGGTATTGCAGGGCACATGCGCAGGTCTTGCGATGATTGGCATGAAGCAGGCGTTTATGCGCGTTCCGAGTTATTCAATCACCAATTTGGGTTTTCAGATCACCGCGCTTGGAGACACCGCCCATGCCGAAGATGCGGTAGTGCGTATTGATACGGAGCGCAAGCAATATGAGCGATTTTTTTTCCGAGATACTGTGCTTGCTGGAGCCGTTCTTATTAACCGATTTGCCGACAAGGCGCATCTGTCAAAACTCATTGAACAGCAGGTTGATATTGCGCAATGGCGCGATCAATTAAGCAATAATTCATTTGACATTCATACCATTCCAGTGATAGGATAAAAATCTAATTATATTGGTAATAGTGTGGTTTTTTTACCTGCCTATCATAATATAGGTATGTAGCAATTCCTTTATAAGCCAATAGAGAAAAAATGGAGGGATATCACGAGCCAGTATATGAGTCGGAACATAATGCGGAACATTCTTTAGAACAGCCGGAACGCGGGAAAAATACGGAAATAAAAGATCCGCTTCCGTACGCGCTTCCTTTGTCAATCATAGCGGCGGCTGTTATCATCGCGGGCGCGATTATGTTTACCGGGCGGAGTAACTCCGGCGCGCCTGCCAAGCAGGTTGCGGCGGTGGATAATGCGTTAGGAAATGCACAAGATTTTAAATTATTGGAAGCAAATGCCCCCACACTTGGCAGTCCTGACGCGCCGGTGGCAATCGTGGAATTTGCCGATTTTCAGTGTCCGTTTTGCGGGAAATTTCATAAGACAACAGCGCAAGATATTATTACTCAATATGTAAAAACGGGCAAAGCAAAGCTGGTATATCGTGATTTTGCATTTTTGGGTGAAGAGTCAAATTGGGCATCGCAGGCGGCGCGTTGCGCCGGAGATCAGGGAAAATTTTGGCAATATCATGATTATCTTTATGAGCATCAGAAAGGAGAAAATAAGGGCGCATTTAACAAAGATAATTTGAAGGGTTTTGCTCTTGCGCTTGGACTTGATCAAAATGGATTTAATAAGTGCCTAGATTCGGAAAAGCATAAACAAGACGTGGAGAATGATACAGAGATGGGGAGAAAATTCGGAGTAACCGGAACACCAGCCAATTTTGTGAACGGCAAATCAGTGCAGGGCGCGGTTCCTTTTGCCACGTTTGAGGCGGCTATCAAAACGGCGCTCGAAGGAAAATGACAATATGCCAGAAACCCGTGTTATATAATTAGTTATATGCAAAACGAGGCTGGCAAGATTCTTCTATGACATCATATCTTGAGGAACATATACAATCATCCCATGAAGGGATGAGAGATGAAGAAATTCTCAAGGCCTCGCTCAATGAACCGGCCCTTTTTGAAGTGCTTGTGGAAAAATATCATGAGCCCCTGATGCGCGCCGCATGGCGCGTAGTTCGCGGACGTGAAGAAGCCGAAGATATTGTGCAGGAAGCGTTTGTGAAGATGTATAAAAGCGCCCATAAGTTTGAGAAATATGAAGGAATTGAATTCAAATCATGGGCGTATAAAGTGACGATCAACACCGCGATCACCCACTACCGCAAACTCAAGCGAGGCGAGTTTCTTTCTGAAGATCCTTCTATTTATCAAGAAGCGGGCCAAGAAGAGCTTGCCGATACGCGTATTTTTTCCAAAACCGATGCGCGCGCGGCAGTTGCAGATACCTTAGGGCAAATGCCGGATCATTTGCGCAGCGTGCTACAGCACTATTATATGGAAGACAAGTCATACCGCACGATTGCCGATGAAGAGGGGATATCTATTTCCACGCTCAAAATGCGTTTGTTCCGCGCTAAAAAATTGTTTAAAAAATTAGGGGGGAGTTTTTAAGATTAGTTTCTAGTTGATAGTTTTTAGTTTCTCATTTATAAAAACTATCACTTATTCTGTATTATGGATGCAAATACCACTACACAGCCAATCAATGCAACACCGCGGTTTCGCGGGGAGATATTGCGCCGGATTTACCGCGTATGGCTTTTTCGCACGTTTCTTCCGGTATTGGTTATTGAAGTTGCCGTGTTTTCTTTTATTCTTTACGAACTTGCAAAAGAAATATTTTTTCAGCGCGTGGCGGAAAATGCCATGAATGTATTTTTCCAAAACCCGCCGCATATCATGTCATTCTTTTTTTCGGCATTCATGGGTGCGGGGTGGGGAGTGAAAATATTGGTGGCGGCAGTAATAGTCGCGCTCGTGCTTGTGATTCGCCAGATCACCCAAGGCTTACTTCGATTTATTCTTGTGCGCCAAAATTACTTTGCCAAAATAGCAGGGACAGAGCAAATAAAAAAATAATAGAATTTTCGCATTTAATTCCTCCCCGTACATAGCGAGGAGGTTAGGAAGGGTATAAGGTGAGGCATATAACCTCTCTTTTTTTCTTACCCTCACCCATACCACCCCTAACCCCTCCTATTTTAGGAGGGGAAAGATGAACTATTTTATTCCTCCCCTAGCATAGGGGAGGTTAGGAGGGGTATAAGTGAGGTGTAAGACATGGAGTTTGTACCCTCACCCATACCCCCTTCCCCTCCTAAGTATAGGAGGGGAAAATAATTCAGTCCTATGGAAATTCTCTATACTGACAATGATCTCATTATTATCAATAAGCCCCCGGGAGTTTCGGCTCACGGGGGCGAAACCGTATTAGGGCCGACGGTAGTGGATTTTTTGTTACCGAAGTTTCCGGAGATTGCATCAGTTGGTGATGATCCGATCAATCGTCCGGGCATCGTGCATCGGCTTGATAAAGATACATCGGGGGTGATGGTAGTTGCCCGTAATCAAGTGACATTTGAGGCGCTTAAAGGATTGTTCAAAACCCGTAAGGTGGAAAAAATATATTGGGCGATTGTGTGCGGCACGCTTCTCAAAACAAAAGGCATTATTTCCGATCCGATCGGCCGAATGGTTTCTAACCCCCTCAAGCGCGGCATTGCGCGCGGAAGAGGCCGTATTCGCGGCGCACGAGATGCGGTCACGGAATATCGCGTGATTAAAAAAGGAGATCCCTATTCTCTCGTGGAGCTCAAACCAAAAACCGGACGCATGCACCAACTGCGCGTGCATATGGCATCAATCAATCACCCGATTGCGTGCGATACTCTGTATGGCGGCAAAAACGTATGTTGTCCCGAAGGATGCCATCGCCAGCTTTTGCATGCCCGCTCACTCTCATTCAGTTTCCCCGAAGGCAGACGATTGAATTTCGAGGCAGATATACCAGAGGATTTTGCTGCGGCTTCAGCCGAGGGGTAACGTCTCACACTCGTGTCATTTCCGCAATCATTGAGAATGACAGAAAAAAATTAATTATTCACTACGTTCTCTACAAGAGTGACCTCTCACACCTATGTCATTCCCGCGGAAGCGGGAATCCAGGTTTTCTTCACAAACAAAGATGAGGCTCTGGATTCCCGCATACGCTGGGAATGACAGAGGTGTGAGGAGTTACAAGACCTTAAATTTGCACTCTAATTGCAACACTCACCTTTTCAAAAATCGATGGCGCGGA
>CAYHZE010000016.1:0-15122 GCA_964361015.1 uncultured Candidatus Saccharibacteria bacterium
ATGTATTTCACTTCCGATATTTCCGAGCTGTTCAACAAGAGAAAGTTTATACCATCGGCCGGATGCTAATTCTTTGTGCGCAGTACCGATATTATTCGTATCTACCATACAATAAAATCGTTGATTATTTTTGCCACTTTTTCTTGTATATCCTGACTCTCAATGCTACGACTGCGATTTCCCTGTGCCGGACGGATATTGATCATTGAATCAAACTGAATACGCTCGTCTCCGTCTTTGTAAAACCAGATATTGGCCCCCCAAAGATTTTTTTGATTGTAGCCATTCTCAAGAAGCACTGCCTCCTCATCGGCGTGTAAGTCACCTCCAACTGCCATAATCCCCTTCTCTATATCCACCACTACTTTTATCCAATCGCCAAATTGATCCTTTGCCATTTCGACAAGTTCTTTTACGGCAATAGGAGCATTGATAATAATTATATTCATACGCTATGGTACTCCTCGACTACGCTCGAAGAATAATATCTTGAGACTGTAGAAAAATATCCGAACATTGTCATTGCTAAGGAGGGCTTCCGACGAAGCAATCTCTCTCTTGAGGCTATAGATTGCTTCGCTTTGCTCGCAATGACATCATGGGAGATATTTTTCTACGATCTCATCGTATAATTATACGGAAATAATTTCCACCACTGTCACCTCAAGCCCTAATTGCGGAATGGGACTTTTTTTAAATTGTTGCATATGTTGAAGCGTGATGGTTGCCGCACGGGCGAGTTGCGTAACAGTAAATGACGGAAGATGAGCGGTGATGCATTCCATTTCATCGGGTAAAAAATCGTGCCCAACAAATGATTTGAGCGATGAATCGGTCTTAAGAAGGAGCGCTACGCGGAAATAACGCATAAGTAGTTTTGATGCAGATGAAAGATCGTATCCGGCGTCGTTGAGCTCTTGCACCACGCATAATGCCGTGGGCGCGTCTTTTTTTGCAATGGCGGAAAAAAGTTTCTTGCCCGCTTCCCGCTTGGGAAGTCCAAGAATATGCTCCACTTCTTCTGCTGTGATATTCTTATCCTGCACCGCCATGATTTGCCCGAGTATGCCTTCGGCATCGCGCAATGCGCCTTCGGCCGCAATCGCAATCAACGTACCCGCGTCAACCGCAAGTGTGGCTCCTTCTTTTTTTGCAATCATCTGGAGCCGAGCGGCAATCTGCGGAATCTGAGGCCTGCGAAATGTATAGTGCTGGGTACGGGAAATAATCGTTGCCGGTACTTTTTCTATTTCCGTAGTTGCGAGCACAAACACCGCGTGGCTCGGCGGCTCTTCTAATGTTTTTAAAAGCGCATTAAATGCCTCTTTAGTGAGCATATGCACTTCGTCAATAATATATGTTTTGTATTTCCCTTGCGACGGCACAAAACGCACGCCATCGCGCAATTCGCGAATCTCATCAATCCCGCGATTTGATGCCGCATCTATTTCAAGCAAGTCCATAGCGCGTGATTCATTGAAATCTTTGCATGGCGCACACGCATTGCATGGACGATTTTTTTTATCAAGACAATTTAACGCTTTGGCAATCAATCGCGCCATAGTAGTTTTTCCCACGCCGCGCGGCCCGGAAAAAAGATACGCGTGGGCAATCCGCTCCATTTTCAACGAATTGCGAATAGCCGTTACCACATGTTCCTGCCCCACGACTTCATCAAATCCCCGCGGACGATGTTTTCTATATAATACTTGCTCACTCATGATCGCAATCGTAGCATAAGAAAAGAAAAAATAAAACGGATAGGGCGCGATTCACCCTATCCGATTAGATTCAACGAAGATATTATACATTCCCCGCTAATCTTTCTTCGATGTACCTAACGGCCTGGCTCACTGTTTCTATGCCTTCGGCTTCTTCATCAGGGATTTCAATATCAAATTGCTCCTCTAAGGCCATAATAACCTCGACCAGATCAAGCGAATCAGCGCCCAAGTCATCTATCAATGACGCGTCGCTTGCCAGCTCGTCTTCTTCTAAGCCAAGCTGTTCAACAATGATTGCCCTGACCCGATGTTCAACCGTTACCTGCGGCGTACTGTCTGCCATTACGCATTCCTTTCATAAAAAATATCAATCAGGAGAACTACAATACATGATAATATAAAAAAAAACTTTTTACAAGCCGCGAGAGAATGATCTTAGAGCCTGTTCATAATCTTTTTTCCGACTCCATTTTGTGCTATTTTGGCTGCAAAACCTTCAGACCTCCTCGGCGTAGGCACCGCTACGCCTCGTCGGTCTTCAGATTTTTCGCTGCCAGACGCGAGGCGTATTTCGCAGAAGCGAAATCGCCTCGCGTCTGGAAAATATCACTAAAATGGCTCTGGAAAAAAGATGATGAACAGGCTCTAAAGCGGAGCAATTGGCGCACGTGGCATTTCTTCCGGCATTGACCCAGACGACTTAAATACGATAAATTTATAACCTAAAAAGTTCCACATAAAAGAAAACACGGTGGCGCAAAGCTTTGCGATATTAAGCCATGTTTTTGCGTCAAAAGAAACAACTGGATACGATGTGGCGAAAATGACAATACTGCTATTAATGACAATACCAAGTCCGCTTACCAAGAGAAATGTCGGCAAGTCATGTAACGCACCCTTATTGTCGCGATGCTTGAACACCCAAAATTTATTCAAAAAATACGCATTGGTAAGGGCTAATGCAACGCCGGGAATATTGACGCCGCCTATGACAAGTCCGCCGGTCACACCGGTAATAAGACTTATAATATTTAAAACACCAAAATCAATTACGGTATTCAGAACACCAACCGCGCCAAATTTAGTGAGTTGGATAAAGATAGGCATTTTTTTAGAAAGCCACTCGCCAATCCATATAAAAATAAAATAAATAATTGCCATGATCCATGGCATGAGTGATAAAAATAATCCAACAGGAATACTGAATTGTGCCGCAATCTTTGTGTGGAGATCAAGATTTATCAAAGTCGGAATCGCAAAGATCCCAACAAAAAATCCGATCAACCCTCCGATCGCATAGTCAATTTTGGTAAACATAAAAATAATAGTTATCCATATTCGATATGATTCTCGTAGCCGAAATATGGAAATTGCGGGCAGATAAGATCTTTAATCAGTAGGTCTAGCAGAGAAATCATTACGCAGCAGGTCTATTAATTTAGAAAATATCTTTTATCATGCCCCCATTGCATTTCACATAAGCGCCCGCGACTGATTGTCTATAATTTCCCGCTCCACTTCCTCGCGCGGGCGTCCATATTTGGTACGGGAAATTTCTTTTATGATATCGGCTATTTCCCTGTCTCCTTGCGCGGGCGGAAAGGTCTTCATACTAAACGGTATTGATGTTGCGCCATTGATGAGTAGTTTAACATAGCAATTGTAGTTATCCAAATTCAAAAGATCCTGCTGGGAAAAAATCGGTTCATACTGCTTTGCCATAAATTCCGTATCATCTGATCCAATGCGGAAGTTGATCACCGAACCTACGTTACCAAACACCGCTTTTTTAATTTCTTCTTTAAGTTGACCGATAAACTGATGGGTGATAGTAAGATCAAGACGATATTTGCGAGCTTCTGAAAGAATAGTGGCAATTGAATCGGTAGTAACATTTTGGAACTCATCAATATACAGATAAAAATCTTTACGTTTTTCTTCCGCCATGTCGGTGCGGGAGAGCGCTGACATCAAAAGCTTGCCTACTATTATAAGCCCGATTAGAGATGAGTTGATATCGCCCAAGCGCCCTTTGGAAAGATTGACCAAAAGAATCTTCTGATTGTCCATGACCTCGCGAAAATTAAATGCTGATTTTTGCTGAGCGATGATCGGGCGCATAATTTCATTTGCGGTAAAATTATCAAATTTATTCGTCACATAAGGAACAAAATTAGCAAGTGACTGATCTCCGCTTGTACGCTCGGCATTTTCCCAAAATTGCCGCACGATCGGATTTGCGCAATGCGTAAGTTTGAACTCGCGATATGCCTTATCCGACAAGACGCGCGAAATTTCAATCATCGTATTTCCGGATGACGGATGTTCCATGACAAGAAGCGTGCTATTTCTAAAATACTGCTCAAACGCCGGCCCCATAGATTCTGGCGAGCCGCCATAAATTTTTTTAAAAATAGAAAGAAGCTCGTTTACTACAAATGTTTTTTGTTCGGGAAAATTCTGATCATATTCAAGCATGTTGAGTCCCAACGGCCGCTCAATGTCTCCGGGATTAAAATAAATAACATCCTGCGCCCGTTGGCGCGGGACAAACGAAAGCAGGTCATCCACCATATCGCCGTGCGGATCAATCACGCACACTCCTTTGCCTGCTTGAATATCTTGGATAATAAGATTTTTGAGAAATACGGATTTTCCGGTGCCGGTTTGTCCAATCACATAGAGATGCCGCCTGCGATCTTCATCCTGCATGCGGATATCGGCTTTCTGACTGCGAAACATATTGCACCCCATGAGCAAGCCTGATGTCGGAAGATTTGCCGGAGCCGCGGCCTCGCGGGCTTTGAGCACTTTTAAGTGCGGTGTTTCTATCCGCATATTGGGAAAATGAAAGATAGATGTCATTTCTTCCGCGCTTAATATCATATTGCGCGATTCATCAAAACTACGGAATGAAAAATGAAATACGGCATTTTTTAAGCTTTTCCCTATCGCAGGTTCTATTTTGAATGTATTAAGATTCGGTTCGTTGAATTGCGCAAACGCCACCTCAAGACCCTGCAGAATCTGCTGACTGCGGATAAGAGAGTCAGCAGATGCCACAAGACGGATATTGGTTTCAAATAATGCTTTGGACGCTTTATTCTCAAGCTGTTTTACCGTATCCTCCTCAATGGGCGTAAGTTTTCTTTGCATTTTTTTCTGCTGTTCCGCTTGTAATTGCTCGGGCGTTTTTGTCGGCGCCACCAATTCACCGATTGTTCTCATGACCGGATGTTCATTCGCTTTGCCTTCATTCACGCGCAAAGCGGCCGCGCGAAGCTTCGTTATCCACGAAACACTCGCCGGACGAGCTACCAACTGTAATGCGGCTCCCTCTCCCATAATGGCTAGCTGGGTAAACACATTTGTCATTGCCTTCATTGGATCGCCTTCAAGTTTTTGGTAGGTGCGGATTGGATAATATTTATTTTTACTAAACGAAATTCTGCTTGCGACTACAGCGCCATCAGGGTTGAATACATTATAATCGCGCGACTCCTCAACATGTGCATCCGGAAAGATCCCCTGAATAATTTTTTCCATTGATCCCACAAATCGCCGGGGAACTGCCACAAAAAAAGAAATCTCCTCGCCAATGGAAGGAATGGTAAGTTCAAGGGCAAATACCGGCCGCCCATAAAGCATATGTGAAAACCATGTATCCTCTATGTCATGCAAATGCGCATAAAACTGCTCCATAAGAGCAATCTTTTCTCTTATCTGCTGGATACTTGGTTCTTTTTCCGGCGCGGGCGGGGCAAAGCGCACCGCAATAAGCTGTAAATTAAGCGCGCGACTCACAAGGCCTGCGCGCAACATCGAAGAACGCACTACTACAAGCGCTACTGCTACAGCAAGGAATATGAGTAAAAGAAAAATGAATACCATATGCGTATAAAGCGTTTAGGGTTTATTTGATGATGAGTTTTTTTACACCTTAAACGCTCTACACTAAACGTTACCCCTCAAAGCTGTTTTATTTTTCGCAATGCAATCAGCTTGTCATACATATCGTTCACAAGATGATTGTGCAGCTCCTGAAGCATATATGGACTTATTTTTTCCGCTTCTCTTACCGCATCTTCAATGGTGCCGGTAAGAGCTTTCTCCACAAGTATGCGAACCATTGACTCCTTAGCTTCGCGTTTTTTTATTTCAACTTGCTCGTCATAAACAGGGGCGGGAGAAACAGGCGCTGGAGGCAACTGCAAAGAAGGCGGCGTTGGTAATGCCTGTGGACGGAGTGATTCAATGTGCTCCTTGACTACCTCACGGAATATTTCTTTTTCTTCCGGCATGTGCGCGCCGGTCCCTGCAAGTTCGCGCTTTTTTTGTTCAAGCTGTTGTTCTAATTTTTGTATCTCCTCTTCCGGAGACATTTTTTCTTGTAGTTCTGCCATATACTTCATTATAACCGCATGTTTGCCAAACGGCAACAGACCTGTCCCCTTATAATGGGAGTGTTGCCGAATAGACTTTTTGCCTATTTTCAAAAATTTTTGTGGCTTATATAAGCCAAAAATTTTTCGCGAATTTACGAAAAACAACATTCGGCAACAGTCCCATAATTTTCGCAAGCGTTATTTTCAGATTAAGGAATAGGCATCAAGAAAAATGTTAAAGCATATACGGCGTACATGGCTTGACAAGAAAATACGCACAAAGTGTGCAAGGGTGGACCTCTATACGACTCCACCAAGTAAATAGTGTGAAGGCGCGCCCTGCATCACTGATGTCGGGCCGCCTCACCGCTATTTTTTTCTCAACACAATGCCTCGTGTGTATCACGCGAGGCATTTTTTCTTGCATAAAAAATAAACTCGCGGTAAAGTAACGCGAACAGTTCCGTCCTTTGATAAACTTTCCAACCCAAAAAAGGCTCATCAAAATGCCACTAAACCCCATGACGCTCAAACTTGCTGATTTTGATTTGTCTCCGCATCGCGGATTTCTTCCTGATCCAGATCCGCTTGTCCGCCTCCCCCACTCTGATATCTTTTCTCCCCTTGAAGAAATGGCTAACAACCTTCCAAAATTACTCGCCGCGGGAATATTGCGCAAAGAAATCATGCGTTTCTCGGCAGATACGCTACGGCCAATGGCACAACACGCGCCGCAAGTCATGCTTGAATATGGGCATAACAACGATGCAATCATAAAAAGAATGAAAGTTATGTTAGATTATCTTGGCCAAGCATACGTGTGGGGCGAAGATCCGCCGGCACAAACAATTCCCATGGGCTTTGCGGAATTCTGGCATCAAATCTCCCTACGAACCGCACTGCGTCCGATTCTCTCTTACGCATCGTATATACTCTATAATTGGCGCCGCATTGACGCTATAAAACCTGTTGCGCTTGGTAACATTGCGGTAATGCAAAACTTCCTCGGCGGCCTTGATGAGGACTGGTTTATTTTGATTCATATTGATATTGAACAACGCGCGGGTATTATTCCTGGCGCAATAATTGCAGCGCTTCAAGCGCTTGCCCGCAGAGATATTCCCATGCTTGAGATGTATCTGACAATGATCACTTCTGCGATTGAAAGCATATTGCAGACACTCAACCGCATGCCGGAGCGTTGTGACGAGTATATCTACTACACGCGGGTACGACCATACCTTCATGGTTGGAAAAATAATCCCGCGCTTCCCAATGGCGTTCTTTACGAAGGCGTGACTTCTTATCGCGATAAGCCGCAACAATTTCGCGGGGAAAGCGGAGCCCAAAGCGGTATTGTTCCAAGCCTTGTAGCGTTTTTCGACATTCGCCATAAAGAAAAAGATTTTGCTCCCTACTTGGCCGAAATGCGCATGTATATGCCTGAAGGCCATCGACGATTTATTGAAACAATTGAACAATTGTCTCGCAATGGTTATTCTCTGCTCAATTTTGTGCTCGCAAGAAAAGAAAGCCATCCAACGCTTTACGACGCATATCGCTCATCCCGAAATGCGCTGTATGAATTTCGGAAAAAACATTATGAATACGTTGGCCGCTATATCCATAGTCAAGCACAACACCATACCGGCAATCCCATTGCTATCGGAACCGCAGGCACGCCTTTTATGACATCGCTTGAAGAATTAATGAAAGAAACAAAATTTGAGTAAAAAAACTTAGGACTTACGCATTTGCGTTTTTTATTCCCCTCCTCAACAGCCTCGCAAGCCACGCTTGCCAGGCTGTTTTTCTTTGCTAAAAATATATGGTATGTTTTTGATATGAAAAGGCATACATTTGCTATTTTTATTTTTATCATTGCGCTGGGCATTTTTTTTCGCTTTTTCCGATTGAACGAAATTCCGCTCGGCTTGTATCCCGATGAAGCGATGAATGGTAATAACGCGCTTGAAGCGCAAGCAACAGGCGATTACAAATTTTTCTATCCGGAAAATAATGGGCGCGAAGGCCTGTTTATCAATATACAAAGCATCTCACTTGCTCTCTTCGGAAGAGAACCATGGGCATTGCGCGGAGTGTCTGCGATCATGGGAACACTGACTATTTGGGGAGTGTTTCTTGTGACAAAAGAATTATTTTCCCAACGCGGCAATAAACGAAAGCGTAGCGCGGCAATCACTATTGCCCTGATTGCCGCGTTTTTTACTGCCACTTCGTATTGGCATGTTCATTTTTCCCGTATCGGCTTTCGCGCAATCATGTTCCCGCTCATCACCTCGTTTGCGCTTTACTTTCTCCTTAAAGGTCTGCGTACAAAAAATATCTGGACACTCGCTACTGCAGGATTTTTGACCGGACTTGGGTTCCATACGTATATCGCATTTAGATTTTTTCCGTTTATTGCCGCAATCCCCCTTATTGACGAACTATGGAATTATTACCACAATAGGCCAGTTAAGAAAAAAACATTCAGCCTCTCGTGCAGTCCATGCGCTGTAGTACTTTATCTTTTCATAACGTTTGTTATTGCTCTGCCCATTGGCGTTTACTTTCTACAGCATCCCCAAGATTTTATCGGCAGATCAGGTCAAGTTTCTATTTTTGCAACCGAATCTCCCATTAAGACGTTTATTGAATCAAATATCAAAACATGGGGCATGTTTGTCGTGCGCGGCGATTGCAATTGGCGGCATAATTATAATTGTGAGCCGATCCTTATCTGGCCGCTTGCATTATTTTTTAGCGTTGGCCTATTGGTAACTATTCGGGATCTTTTCAAAAGAACCTACGAACGATCATCGGTTCCCTTTGTTCTTCTCGCGTGGCTTATTATTATGTCACTTCCCGCCACCTTGACGCGGGAAGGACTTCCTCATGCGCTCCGTTCTATTGGCATGATTCCTCCGGTCATGATCCTGTCGGCGTTTGGTTGTTGGCGGCTCACGCGCGCCCTTCTTGATTGGTTTGAACGACAAAAATCGCGCGTCCCGGAAAAAATCTCCCAACTTGCAAGACTTCAAAAAGAAATTAAGATTCTTGTCATGTTCCTCCTTCTCCTGCTACCAATTTACACCTACCGAACATATTTTCTTTTCTGGGCAAACGATCCAAATACCTACAACGCTTTTGCCACCGATCTTTATCATGCGGGACAATATCTGCGTGAAAAAGCTCCTGATATCACCGCGTATGTAGTTGTTAATCTTGACGGAACCGATGTGAGCGGCATTCCGATGCCCGGCCAAACAGTTATGTTTGTCACTGATACATTTCGCGCAGACGAGCAAATGCGCCAGCATATTTTTTATCTGCGCGCCGATCAGCTGGATACCGTCCGTGTACAGAAAGAACAAAAAACTATGATCGTGCTTCTTAACGGCGACGATAGAAAAACTATTGCCGCGCTTCAAAAAAAATTTCCCGATTTTAAGGCGCGCGCGCCCGGAGATTTTGTAATATTGGAAAATTATTTTTAGTCCGTTTCCTCCCTTAGAATAGGGGAGGTCAGGAGCGAGGTATGAGTGAGGGATAGAACTCACGATATGTAGTTTTTGCCCTCACTCTTACCACCCCTAACCTCGCTCCTCGCACAGGAGCGAGAAATAAGAAATAAATCATGACGCAAACAAGAAAATCCTCCATCATCGCCCTCATCATGCTTGCAACCATGTGCGGACTTTTGCTGGGATCAATCTTAAACGAATCAGCAATCGTTGATGAACTTGCTCACATCCCGGCCGGTTACAGTTACGCTGTACTTTTTGATTATCGGCTTAACCCCGAACATCCGCCGCTTTTAAAAGCGATTTCCGGGGCGTTTGTCTATATATTTACAAACGCCCACTTCCCCACGGATATTGCCTCCTGGAAAAGTGAAATCAATGGCCAATGGGGCATGGGATATTCGTTTTTGTATGAACATGGCAATAATGCCGATGATATTATTTTTATATCGCGCATTCCTATTATTCTGCTTGCTGTTTTTTTTGGCTGGCTTCTCTACCAATGGGTAGGCAAACGATTTGGCGCGCCTACCGCATTGCTTACGCTCGCATTTTTTTCTTTGTCTCCTACGATGCTTGCACACAGCCGCTATGTAACAACTGATCTTGGCGCGAGTTTTGGATTTTTTATTGGTATTGCGACATTTATCAAACTTATTGAACGCCTAACCGCACGCAATGCAATTATCGCGGGGCTTTGCTTTGCCATTGCCCAACTTCTCAAATTTTCTCTTGTACTGCTTGTGCCAATGTACGGCCTGATGTTTATAATCTGGATTATAAGTATGCACAGCAAAAATAAAAAAGAATGGCTATATCAAACATGGATACTTCTCAAAAAAATTATACTTATGCTTTTTGTAGCGCTTCTTCTTATTTGGGCAGTGTATGGATTATTTACCTATCATTATCCACAGGAGCGGCAATTAAACGATGCAACGCACATTCTTACGTCATACGGTTTCCGACCCGCGGTTGATCTTGATCTCTGGCTCATCCGCCATCCTCTCACAAGGCCATTGGGACAGTATCTCTTGGGCGTGCTCATGGTGCAGCAGCGAGCCGCGGGAGGAAATACCGCCTACTTCCTCGGAGAGGTGTCTGCCGCAGGCTCACGTTTGTATTTCCCATTACTATATCTTGTGAAAGAACCTTTGCCCGTACATCTCTTTTCCTTCATTGCTCTTTTTTATTGCGTCATACAGTTTCGTTTATGGCTTAAACGACGCAGACAAGCAACAGAAGAAACCGTGAGAACATGGCGCGAAATAATCCGACACTATTTTGTTGAATGGTCGTGCGTTATTATGATTGCGGTGTATTGGGCCATATCCATGAAGTCTCCGCTCAATATCGGCATACGCCATGTCCTGCCTACGTTTCCATTTATATATATTCTTATCTCGCGAGGCGTTGTCGGATGGATAAACCGTCACTCGCAATTATCAAATCCGCGCAACTGGAAAGAAGTATTCACCAATGTATGGTTCGCAATTTCTAAAACATTTCCGCGTTATGTGATTGTAACCCTCCTATTATTTTGGCTTGTCACGGGAACACTCACCACCACGCCCGCATTCCTTTCCTTTTATAACGAACTTGCCGGCAATACGCCGCAAGGATGGAGGATTGCCGTTGATTCCAATTACGATTGGGGACAAGACCTTAAACGCCTTACTGATTTTGTTCAACAAAATAACATCCAAAAAATTGCCGTTGATTATTTCGGAGGCGGCGTGCCTAAATACTATTTAGGCGACCGCGTTGAGCCATGGTGGTCATCGCGGGGCCAACCAAAAGGCTGGTTTGCTATTTCTGCCACATTCCGACAGGGTGCACTCGGCACGCCAGCTCCCGGATTTATCAGAAAGCCGGAGGATAACTACGAATGGCTTGCAAAATACCCCCCCATTGCCCGCGCCGGATATTCTATATTTATCTATAAACTGCCAGAATAACAAAACGTGTCATTCCCATGAAAATGGGAATCCAGACCTTTCATATAACGTTAGATGCTCCATTTGTTGAAATGGCAAAAAGTATAAAATGGCATACCTATGCTAATATATTGATTATTATTGGCATAAGAAGAAAAAACCCTTGACAGATTCTGTGGATTTGGTATACTGTGTCTATGGTGGTGACTGGGCGTTTATATATGACAGGCCGCCCACACCATACAAACGAAATGGTCTCATAGCTTTGGAACGACAGAGCCATGAGACTATAACCCTTTTCTCCGCGATAACCTGCGGCGGAGAAATACAAAAACGGGTAACAGCGGGTTGTGATAACGGCCAAAGCGCAACGCGCGACTTCCGAAGGGTCACCTTGAAAAAGGTGTTTGCCCGATAAAAAGTCGCCTGCGCTTAATGGTCGGATGCCGTCGGGACGGCGAAATCCCGAAGGAGATTGCAGGAGGCCGAAGAATCTCGTACCCCACAATATAGCCTTGAAAAAAGCTATGGTTGGTGGTGAGATCCTTCTCTCCTTCTGCAACTCCTTACGTTCTTTAATATCTTATATCTTTTCTTGCCAATGAAGAAATGAAGAATGGATTAGGGCGTTAAAGCCCCCCATTCTGTCGCTATTTCTTCATTGGTAGCCGACGAACGGGTACGGTGTGCGCTGAGGCTTTCTTCGCCACAGAGCTATCCTATCACCCAACCCAAAGTCGGCAACGGCGTGGGAGTGGATGCGGTTCTCTCGTGAACCTCTCTCCATAGGAATATTGGCAAGCCCATGTGACTTGACCACCTATGGAGAGAGACACCTCGAGACCCTCCACTCCCCCGCCGATCTTTCTTCCAAAAATTCTTTTCCTGCATTGCAGATTCTCGATTTATCCATACCTCCTCTGAGAATCTGCAATGCCTCAAACGGTTGCGAGTGAACTCAAAGGAGCTCACTTACAAATTACTTTTTTTCCCGCGAGTCACCACTCGCAACCGTTTTCTATACAAACACCCACTTGTGCGCCACGCGCCGCTTGGGTGTTTTCTTTTTTTAGGACTTTCCATATTTGATTCTTATTCTTCTCCTAAAATAGGGGGGGTAAGGGAGGTAAGGGTGAGGGCAAAAATCTCATGTCTATCTCCTCACTCTATACCCCTCCTAACCTCCCCTATGTTAGGGGAGGAATTAGATGTATAAATCCTATTTTTACCTCAATTTATAAAACACTTTATTCCCAAACCGCAAATCAATATAATCAAGATTTTTGCGCCTTGATCCGATTTCTTTTTTAAGAATAGTCGCGAGAACGGAGAGCGCGTGATCAAGATCGTCATCGCGATTGATAATAATTGAAAATTTATCTTTACTTATTACATGCACTTCACGCGCCACATTGCGAAGCAATTGATATCCAACAATCGAGGATCCGATAACAGGGGGGAGTTTGGTTTTGATATCAACGATGCGCCGCATCATGAGCGGATCAATCACCTGTGTTCCTATAGCGATCACTGGAGAATCTGTTAAAACTTTTGTAATTAAAAAACCTTCGGTCTTGGGCGCGCTTTCGTATGCAATCCCTTCTGTATCCACATACGCGCATTGAATATCAATCTGTTCTTCCGGCACAATTTCTTTATCAGCGCCGTCCCTATCTGCCGTATCATTGCATAAAATCCCGAACATAATCCGCTCTCTCACATTGATTGCCAACATGTGGGGAAACTCTTTTTTTACATGTACTTCGGCAATCAATGGAAATCTATGCGCAATAGTATCAGTAATGACTTGAATCGGAGCGGCAAATAAGGAACGATACGGAATTAAACCAAACGCATAAGAGCCGATAAGCACGGAGGTCACTTGTCGCTCTATGTCTGACTCGTGAATTGAATGGAGCCCTTGAACAGAAATTGTTTGTATCTGAAATGCGTGCAAGCGTACGATCATGATGCCTCCCGCAATGACCACAATGCATAATGTGATGCCTCCGATTATCCATAACGTACGGGATTTTTTTCTTTTCCCCGCATGTTTTTTTTCTTTGGGTATGTAGAGAATGCGATTGCTCATATCACAATCCTTTTTATAAGGGGATTTATTCTTGTAAGCACCTCATATGCGCTTGTGCCAATAGTGCGGCCAAGATCCTCGGCGCTCACGGTTTGTTTCCCTTGTGTTCCTACGACTACCACCTCGTCACCGGATCGCGCGTTTGGAATATCAGTTACATCAATCACCGTCATGTCCATAGAAACACGGCCAAGCACGCGCGCGCGATGTCCACGTACCAGCATATACCCGATGCCGGAAAATCCGCGATCATATCCATGCCAATAGCCAATCGGGACAACGGCAATGGTAGTCGCGCGATGTACGCGTTCAGTCAAATCATATCCAACAAAAGAATCTTGTGGAATTCGTTTTATCTCCGAAATAACAGTTTTCCATGTAAGCGCAGGCCTTAATTTAATTTGCATTTTTTTATCTTTATCTTGCGCTTTTCGCCTTGCGCTTTTCGCTTCTTCCGACGGCCAATAACCATATAACCCAATGCCAATGCGCACCATGTCCAAATGCGAATCGGGAAATAACAGCGTCCCGCCGGTAGCCGCCGCATGCCGGATAAAAGGAGAAAAACCTGCAATATTCATCTGCTCAACTCCCGCATGAAAATCGGTGAGTTGCGCAAACGTATAGGTCGGGTAAGCTACATCTTTTGCCGCCGCAAAATGTGTAAATACTCCTTCGGGATTTATTTTTTGTTTTTTTAATGCGCGGATTAAGCGTGATACATCATGGCTTAGAAATCCCTGCCGGTGCATGCCGGTATCCAGTTTCAAATGAATTGCTGGACGAACCGCCATGCGAGCAACTGCATCAAGCGCGTCAAAATGAGAAATACTGATACTGATGCGCTCCCGCGCGGCCTCTTCTATGCGACCGGGAAGTGTGAATCCAAACACAAGAATGGGATTTCCAATTCCTTCGCGGCGCAACCGCAATGCTTCCACAATGGAATCTACGCCAAACCATCCCCTATGCGCAAAATATTTCATTTTAAGAAGTTCCTCTGCCGTTGTCATCAACCCGTGACCATAGGCATTTGATTTAATGACAGCCATCAACCTGGTATGTTCAGGAATAAGACGAAAAAATTCCCCCACATTATGGCGGAGGGCTTTTCTGTCTATTTCAATCCATGTGCGAAAAGTATGAGAATTCATATCTTCTTTCTTGTCATTGCAACAATTTATTCTTCTCTTCTTCCCCTCCTAAGATAGGAGGGGCTAGGGGAGGTATAAAACTGGAAACCGGAGACCGGATGCTAGAGACTGGAGGGATGGTGATGATAATTTTCTTCCTCATTCTTTCCAGTCTCTAGTATCCATACCCTCCAGCCCCTCTAGTGTCGTACCTCGCTCCTTACCTCCCCTATGATAGGGGAGGAATAAAAATACTGTCTTATCTTCTAATCTCCTTCATCCCCCCCATATACACTTGCAGAACTTCCGGCACGCGCACTGACC
>CAYHZE010000017.1:0-3670 GCA_964361015.1 uncultured Candidatus Saccharibacteria bacterium
AGGAAAAGGAACGCAAGCGATGTTTCATTATTCCAATGGCACGTTTCAGATTATTGAGTCGGTGATTCGTTTGGTAAGTTCCTATATTGTGCTGTTTTATTTCAATGTTCATGCCGGATATATTGTGCTTGGCATGATTATAGTTACTCTTTTTATGATTTTTCGATTTGATAAAATTTTAGTGCGGCAATATAAAATGATCAATCACGCGGAAAACAAAATTTCTGAAAAAATATTTGACGCTATTAGCAATATCACTACGCTTATCGTGCTCCGTATTGAAAAACTCGTTTCCTCATCGCTCTATGAACATATCATGGCGCCGTTTGCGCTTTATAGCACAAATAAAAAAATCGGTGAGGCAAAATGGTTTTTGGTGGGCATGTTTACCACTATCACGACAATACTTGTACTTGGGTCTTATTTTTACATTGGCATAAAGGGAGAATCAGTTATTTTAGTCGGCACCGTATACGCGCTCTATAGATATGTAGAGAGAATTAGCGAAGTTTTTTATAGTTTTGCGTATATGTATGGAAATATCGTGCAGAACAAAGCCGCGGTAATGAACGCGGAAGAAGTGGCATCCGCGTTTCGTGATAAGACGGCGGTTGAACCTGTGCCGCTTGATGGTAATTGGCAGACGTTGAGCATTGATTTGCTTACGTTTTCATATCATACCGCCGAAGGCGCTGATCTTCATTTGGATAATATCTCGCTTTCACTCAAGCGCGGGGAGCGCGTCGCGTTTATTGGCGAGAGCGGGAGCGGCAAAACAACGCTGTTGAAAGTTATTCGTGATTTGTATCATCCGAGTTCTGGTCATGTACTGCTAGACGGGCATCGTTTGAGAGACGGTTTTAAGTCTATTAGCGAGGAAATCGCATTGATCCCGCAAGACCCTGAAATTTTTTCAACCACTATTTTAGAAAATATCACCGTGGGCGTCACGCATCCGTCGGTATTTGTGAAAAAATTTACCGACATGGCGCGTTTTACCGATGTCGCCGAACGTCTGCCGAAAAAACTTGATTCGTTTATTTTTGAAAAAGGCGTGAATTTGAGCGGAGGCGAAAAACAGCGGTTGGCGCTCGCGCGCGGTTTAATGGCATGTGTTGATAAGGCGATTGTGCTTCTTGATGAGCCAACAAGTTCTGTTGATACGAAAAACGAATTAGAAATTTATCACAATATCTTTAACGAATTCAAAGAAAAAACAATACTCGCGTCCGTACATCGCCTGCATTTGCTCTCATTGTTTGATATGATTTATTATTTTAAGGGCGGAAAAATAATCGCATCCGGATCGCTTAATGATCTTTTGGCGGCTTCAAGCGAGTTTCAAGATTTGTGGGAGAAGTATCATATCTTGAGTAAGCGCGATCAGGATGACAAGAGAGATAATTGAATAAATTTTATATTACACTTATAATCCATATCATGGTATCTCGATGGCAAAAAACCGCCTTATGTAACATATCGGCAATGATGCTTGCGGGAGGTCTCACCCTTGCCGCTACGTTTGGTATGGTGATTGGCATGCAAACCGATGAGCATGGCATGATGTCCGGCTGTCTGTTTATGTCGCAACAAGCATCAATCTGTCCGATGGGCGTGATGGAGCATATTGCCAAATGGCAACAGCTTGTGACGGCAGTTTTGTCTACATTCCATACGTCAGCTTCTTTCATTTTTTTCTTATTGGCGGTTGTCATCTTTTTTATTTTTGCATACGCAAAATCTCTTTTTTTCTTATTCACCCCGTCTCCTCCCGTGGTGCATAGCAGGCAGGAAATAGCATTATATTATCATCTTAAAATAGCCTTCTCGCAAGGCATTCTCCATCCGCGTCTTTATGCCTAAAGATAGCATGTGCGCATCTCGTGTATTTGAGATGGGCAATTTTTTGTTGTGGCGTATGTTATGTTTCAACAAGGCAAACGTAAAAATTAAATTTTTACATGAATGATCACCAATCAAAAAAAATAATACTCAAAATCCACGGCATGCATTGTGCAAGCTGTGAGGTTGTCATTGAGCGCAAATTCAGGAAGATTGCGGGTGTTGAGCGGGTGAATGTAAGCTATGCGAACGGCAAGACAGAAGTTTACTGTTCACGAGAGCTGAATTTGTGTGAATTACAAAACTCTATTAAGCCGGATGGCTATACCATTTCGTTGTGGCCCGACTTTGCTCAAGCTTCAATAGGCAAGCAAAGCCGCAATGCAGACGCAGAATTGTCTCACAAAAATACGAGAAGGGAGTATTTCCAGATTGGAGCGATTTTTTTTATTGTTGTCGCCGCGTATCTCATTCTCAAACAATTTGACCTCATCCCTACGCTTGGCATCTCCGATACTATGAGCTATGGCTTTGTGTTTGCAATCGGACTCGTGGCCGCGATGTCTACCTGCTTGGCGGTAACGGGCGGATTATTACTTGCGATAGCCGCAAAATACAATGAGCGATTTCCCTCTCTTACGGGCGTTCAGAAATTAAAGCCGCATTTTTATTTCAACATGGGGCGCATTATTTCGTATACCATACTTGGCGGCGCGGTAGGAGCATTGGGCTCGGTACTAACTTTCTCGCCAAAGGCAACTGGATTTATGACTATCGCGGTAAGTATTGTGATGGTTATCCTTGGATTTCAACTTCTGCATTTGTTCCCTTGGATGAGAAGATTCCAGCCGAAAATGCCAAAATTCTTGGCGCATAAAATTCATGACGTGAGCGGCAAAGATAACAAATCCGCACCGTTTCTTCTTGGCGCTTCAACTTTTTTTCTTCCCTGCGGCTTTACGCAAGCATTACAGCTCTATGTGCTTGCAAAGGGCGATCCGATCACCGGAGCCCTTACGATGCTTGCATTTTCCCTCGGAACATTGCCGGCGCTCATGTCCCTTTCTGCGATTTCAAGTTTTGCCAAAGGCGCGTTTCAGCAATACTTCTTAAAATTTGCGGGAGTTGCCGTCGTGATGCTTGGTTTTTTTAACATCAACAATGGCATTGCGCTTACCGGGAGCAATTTTAGTTTAGCTTCTGTTTTGCGGGCAAGTGGCAATGATGCGGTTGAGTTGAGCGCCGAGATCGTTGATGGCAAACAAATCATAGATATGCGTGTCGTCGGACTTGATTACTCTCCCAATCGATTTGCCGTAGTGCAAGGCATCCCCGTGGAATGGCGGATTGATGCCAGCCAGGCTGAAGGATGCGCTCAAGTAGTGAGTGTGCCAAAGCTTGGGATAGTCAAATATTTATCTCCGAGCGCCCCCACTGTTATTGCCTTCACTCCAAGGGAAATAGGCACGATTGGGTTTAGTTGTACGATGGGCATGACTACGCGAGGGTCGGCATTGAGGGTCATTGCCAATACAACGGGCATCGCTGGAGCAAAAATAGAAGAATTGCTAGATGAACATATATCAGAATGCAATTCAGAATTTGCCAACTGCATAGAAACCCAGAAGGTTTCAATGGAAGTATCGCGAGAGCGAGGCATCTATCCTCGATCCGTCACCATCAAAAAAGGCATGCCCGTGGATTTGAGCATTGATACAAAAATTCCGCTTGGCGGCTGCACATCAGTTTGGGTCATCCCCCGATACAATGTCACGATTCCTATGAAGATTGGAATGAATAAGGCGGTATTCACTCCCACAGAGACGGG
>CAYHZE010000017.1:3770-14174 GCA_964361015.1 uncultured Candidatus Saccharibacteria bacterium
CGATTCCTATGAAGATTGGAATGAATAAGGCGGTATTCACTCCCACAGAGACGGGAACATTAGCCATGACATGCAGTATGGGAACAAAAATGGCGCAGTTTGAGGTTATAGATTAAAACGATAGACCTGTCGTCTTATAATTTGCTCAAAAAATATGAAAACCATAACATTTAATATTGTCGGCATGCACTGCGCTTCGTGCGTAGTGCGCAACGAAAAAAGTTTGAAGAAAATCAAGGGCGTTCATAACGCGTCAGTGAATTTTGGCACGCACAGCGCCACAGTTGAATTTGACGAACACATAGTTGATGAAAAAACATTACATGGGGTCATTATTAAAAACGGCTATCACGTTCTTACCGAAGGATCCGCGCATGAACACAAAGAGATGATTCAAAAAGAACTTACTGCCGCAAAGATGAGGGCAATCTGGGCACTTTTGCTTTCGGTACCACCGGTAATCTTGGCAATGTTCTCTATTGAACTGCCTGTCGCAATAGCCGGCTTTAATGTGAGCATTTTGATTCAGGCGGCTTTAAGCACATTCGTGGTGCTCGGACTAGGATGGGAATTCCATATCGGCATGCTCAAACAAGCGAGGATGAAATCCGCAAATATGGATACCCTGATATCGCTTGGCACGCTTGCGGCAATTTTTTATAGCATCTGGGCAATGGCTGTTGATGAAATGCATCTCTATTTTGAAACGGGCGCTGTCATCGCGGCGTTGATTCTCCTCGGCCGGTATTTTGAGGCAAAAAGCCGAGGACAAGCAAGCGAAGCAATGGAAAAATTGCTCAAGCTTGGAGCGAAAACCGCCCGTATAATTGAACATGGACAGGAACGAGAAGTGCCCGTAGAACAGGTTGTGGTTGGTAATATGCTCCTCATTAAACCTGGAGAGAAGATTCCCGTTGACGGTAAAATTATAAAGGGAGATACAAGCATTGACGAGTCTATGCTTACCGGCGAGAGTATGCCTGTGGGCAAACATGTCAACGATAATGTGTTTGGCGCGACTATCAATATCAATGGGGCAGTGCATGTTGAGGCGACGAAAGTCGGACAGAATACAGTTCTCGCGCAGATCGTGAAAATGGTTGCCGAAGCACAAGTCAAGAAAGCGCCGATTCAAAAACTTGCCGATAAAATTTCAGGCATATTCGTTCCTATTGTGCTGGGTATTGCGGCAATAACTGTTGTCGGCTGGTACTTTGTAACGGGTGATATTGCTCAAAGTATTATTCCCGCAGTCGCAGTTCTTGTGATTGCGTGTCCCTGTTCATTGGGCCTTGCTACTCCAACAGCCATCATGGTTGGAACGGGCCTGGGGGCAAAGCGGGGCATTTTGATTAAAAATGGCGAGGCGCTAGAGAAGGGCAAAAAAATAGATGTTGTTGTGTTTGATAAGACAGGGACTCTCACAGAAGGGAAGCCGAAAGTAACTGATGCCACGTCATGCGCAGGAAATGTAACAAAAGAACATCTGTTACTTTTAAGTGCAAGTATTGAGAAGCTTTCTGAACATCCTTTGGCGCAAGCAGTAGTAAACGCCGCCAAAGATAAAAATGTAGAGCTTCAAGAAGTCCATGAGTTTGAAAATTTGATCGGCAGAGGCGTAAGAGGTCGTATTGGCAATGACTTATTGCTCGTAGGCAGCGGCCGACTTATGCGGGAATTTAGTATTTCTATAGAGGCGTGCCGTCAAAAAATGGAAGAGCTGGAAAATCAAGCAAAGACCGTTATTGCAGTATCCCAAAACGAAAAAATTATTGGTATACTTGCCATAGCCGATACATTAAAAGAAGGTGCGGGAGATGCTGTTGCGAAGTTGCGGTTTGCCGGCATCGAAACCGTGATGATCACGGGTGATAACCGAAGAACTGCCGAAGCAATCGCAAAACAAGTCGGCATTGAAAAAGTATTTGCCGAAGTGTTACCGCAAGATAAGGCGGAAAAAATAAAAATTCTACAGCATGATGGCTTGAAAGTTGCTTTTGTCGGAGACGGCATCAACGATGCGCCCGCGTTGGTACAAGCTGATCTTGGCATTGCCATAGGCACGGGAACCGATATTGCCATTGAAGCCGGCAACATCGTGCTTGTCAAAGGTCATCCACTCAAAGTAGTAGAGGCGTTAGCGCTCGCACGGATTACTTTCAGAACCATTAAACAAAATATGTTCTGGGCGTTTTTTTACAATGCGGCCGCATTGCCTCTTGCCGCTTTCGGACTTCTCAACCCAATGATTGCGGCCGGAGCAATGGCTTTTTCAAGCGTCAGTGTGGTGGGCAATAGCTTGCGAATTAAAAGACAAAAAATTATATGATTTATGCATTCGAAACTCCCAGAATATATGTCATGGCGAGCCCCGCTTTGGGGGCGCGGCAATCTCAAGCCTCCGAATGTAAAATTGCAACGCTTGCGCTCGCAATGGCATTTTTTATACGTTTCGTAATTCAAAGTGATTAAATATATTGTCAACAAATTGTTCACGATCGTGAATAATTTGTTGACAATCGGAGATATTATATGATTTTCTATATTTTTTTTATAAAAGATGTATACTAAAAATATAGTTATATCAACATTAGACTATGAACATCACCTTTTATGGCGGAGCTCGGGAAGTGACGGGCGCCAATTATTTATTGGAGGCGGGAGGCGCGAAGATATTGATTGATTGCGGCATGTTTCAAGGGAGTCGTGAGTTTGATGAGTTGAATCTCAAACCATTTGCCTATAACCCCGGGGACATTGATGCGCTATGCGTGACGCATGCCCATATTGATCATGTGGGACGAATTCCCCGGCTTGTTGCCAATGGATTTAAGGGACGGATTATTTCTACACCTGCTACGCGCGATCTTGCGCATGTGTTGTTGGAAGACGCGATGCATGTATCAGAGCGCGAACATGAGGCGCTCTTTACCATTGAAGATCTCAACCGCACATTTCAATTTTGGGAGGCGCTCCCCTATTATAAGGAAGCGGATATCAACGGAGTGTTGATTACCTTGCACAATGCCGGACACATCCTCGGATCGAGTTTTGTCGCATGTGCCGCGGAAGGAAAGAAAGTATTATTTACCGGCGATCTCGGTAATGTACCTTCTATTCTCCTTCCCGAGCCCGACGGTTTGGGAGATATTGATTATCTTGTGATAGAATCCGCGTACGGCAATCGTACGCATGAGTCGGCAAACGACCGGTTGCTTGAACTTGAGCGCGCGGTAGAAGATACGGCAAGCCGCGGCGGCACGCTTATGATTCCGGCATTTGCGACCGAGCGGACGCAGGACCTTTTGCATGTGATCAATGAAATGTTTCAATTCAAAAGGGTGCCGGAAATGCCGGTGTTTGTAGATGCGCCCCTTGCCATCCGCATCACGGAGGTGTTTGAAAGATATCCGGATTATTATCGTGACGAGATCCGTGAACTCTATCGCAAGCATCCCCACTTGTTTAAGTTCAAACGGCTCAAATTTACCGAAAGTGTGGAAGAGTCAAAAGCGATTAACGATTGTTCCCCGCCAAAAATGATCATTGCGGGATCAGGCATGATGCACGGGGGAAGAATACTCCATCATGTGCGCCGCTATCTCTCCGATCCCAAGAGTATATTGCTTATTGTCGGATTTCAGGGGGCGGGATCTCTCGGGCGGCGGCTGATTGACGGTGAAAAAATAGTGAAAATTTTTGGAGAAACGATATCTGTACAAGCTGAAATCCGCAAGATATCGGGTTTCTCGGCGCACGCGGATAACCCGCAACTTGTCTCGTTTGTGTCTCATGGGCGCGATACGCTTAAAAAAGTTTTTGTGGTACAGGGCGAAGAGGCGCAATCTCTGCATCTTGTACAGGAGATCAGAGATAATTTCGGCATTGAAGCGCATGCGCCTACCCTCGGAGAATCATTTGAATTATAATTAATTTTTATTGGGATTCACGCATTTTATTCCTCCCCGTACATAGCGAGGAGGTTAGGAGGGGAATAAAAAACGCAAATGCGTAAGTCCTATTTATATCAATGAAATCATCATCTCATACGAGTATTGCCAATCATCATCATACTAAACTTAAATTTTGCATTTCCGGAGCTGCGGAAACTGAACATTGCGCGCCTGATGCTCTTGAAAAAACAAAAGCCCTTGGCCGCGCGGTTGCCAAAAGTGGAGCAGTTCTTGTGACGGGCGCTACGACCGGTGCGCCCTATTGGGGCGCCATCGGCGCTAAAGAAGCGGGGGGATTTGTTATTGGGATATCACCGGCATCTTCGGAACGGGAACATATCAAAAAATATAAATTGCCGACAGATAATCATGATATTATCATTTACACCGGATTTGGTTATTCAGGGAGGAATCTTCTTCTCACGCGCGCGTCTGATGGGGTGTTGGTAAGTTGCGGCCGGATGGGAACATTGAATGAATTTACCATTGCATTTGAAGATGAGAAACCCATTGGCGTACTGGCAGGAACAGGCGGTATGGCCGATGAATTACCGGAATTGCTTGAGAAAGCTCATCGGGGCAAAGGAAAGGTGATATTTGAATCCGATCCTCAAATTCTCATTGCAAAACTTACTAAGATGATTCAAAAAGAGGACTCAAATGAGTGGTAAACCCTCTTTGACTTATGCATTATGTGCATGATATAACGCCATGATAAAAGAAATCCAAGCGGTTTTGATGCTTTCCGGTATGATCATTGGAGCGGGAATGTTTGCCATTCCTTTTTCATTTTATACGGCGGGGTTTTGGCTTGGAACACTTGAATTATGCGTACTTGCATTGGTGATATTGGCAATACACCTTTATTACGGAGCCATTGTCTCTCATACGAAAGAACAGCATCGGCTTCCGGGCTATGCGCATATATATATGGGCAATGCGGCCGGGGCGTTTGCGAGGCTCTCGGCATTTTTCGGCTACTCGGGAACTCTTCTTGCCTATATGCTTTTGGGCGGCCTATTTCTCCGTGGGCTTTTCACGCCGTTTGTTGGAGTAATGGATTCTACTTGGTGGTCTATGATATTCATGCTCGTCGGCGCTTGCATCACTCTTTTTCCATTAAAGAAAGAAGCGGTTATCAATGGTATCTTAACTGTTTTCCTTATTGGGTTTATAGGCACATTGATTCTTATGCTCCTCCCTCGGGTGGATGGAGGAAATGTGGGGGGATTTTATGGAGCAAGCGCATTTCTGCCGTATGGCGTGCTTTTGTTTGCGCTTTCAGGCGCGACAGTAATTCCGGACATGATGAGTTTTTTGAAAGCAAAACCCGCGCGTGTTCGGCGCGTGATTATCATAGGATCGCTTATGCCTGCTCTTCTTTATTTCTTTTTTGCGCTTGTGGTGGTTGGAGTATCGGGCGCGAGAGTAAGTCCGGATGCAATTGCGGGTTTGTCGTCGGTGGCAGGACACACCATTGTTATGTTAGGCAATATGATTGGATTTCTTGCGGTTATTACCTCGTATATCGTACTTAACTCAAGTTTTCAAGCATTTCTTACGGTTGATATGCAGATACCGCGCAGATTGGCATGGGCGGGGGCATCATCTATCCCGCTTCTTCTTTTCACTTTCGGATTTCAAAATTTTATTTCCGTTATAGGCGCTGTGGGCGCAACCACGGTCGCGATTGATGGAGGCCTCATCATTGCCATCTATCACATTATTGTCCATCGGCGTGAACGCACTATCACGATTACCGATACGATCCGCTTCGGATTACTTTATACAATTATAGTCGCCGGCATTGGATATGAATTATATCGGTTTATTTCTTTGTACATTGCATAGGTGTGGTTATCCACACTTGTTGGTGCAGGACGAGGAGTCTATTATTACTATATTATAGAAGTCGTAGCCGAAATCTGGAAATTGCAGCAGAAAATATTTACGCAGTAGGCCTATTATTAAAATCAAAATATCAGTCAATCTATGAAAATAAAAACTCTCACCGCATCAGTTTTTATTTTGATCACTTTCATATTTATTTTTCCCATTTCTTCTTTCGCCCAAACCCCCACCTCCACCCCCATCTCCCCCGACACCCAAGTCATCATCAAACAACTCCAAGCCCTCATCATCTCCCTCCAAGCTCAAATCAACGAACTAAAAGCAAAGCTTGAAACCACTCAAAAAGATATAGAAGTGGTCAAATCAGAAATTCAATTCACCAAATCTCTTGTCCGTGGCGCCGAAGGAGATGAAGTCAAACAACTTCAAGAAGTATTGGCTAAAGACTCCGACATCTATCCCCAAGGAAAGATCACGGGTTTTTTTGGTCCTGCCACCGAAGCCGCGGTTAAAAGATTCCAAGAGAAGCACGGTATTGAATCATTGGGCACTATTGGCCCCAAAACAAGAGCAAAACTCAATGAACTTATTATTCAAGGAGCAGGGAAGTTGGGAGTGATACCTCCGGGATTAGAGAAACGATTTGGGACATCAACTTCACAGCAGGCGCCGCCCTTCTTTACTCCTTCGGGAACAATTCCCGCCCAGCCCATCGGACAGACCGGAACTACGACAGTTCCAGCAATACCGTTCATTCCCGGAACAACAATGGCGACAAGCACAATCGGCATACCCGCGATTCCGGCAGTTCCCGCAGAGCCTGTTTCTCAAACAAACAGTCCGACCGTGCCCGCCATTCCTGCAATCCCGGCCCAGCCCGCGCAGATCAGTACTTCTACGACCGATATCATACCGCCCTCACCTTCCCCTTCCGCGTCTCCGACCCCATCTCCTTCTCCTTCTCCTTCTCCTTCTCCTTCTCCTTCCCCAAGTCCTTCGCCAACTCCAGACACTACTCCTCCGGTCATTTCAAACATTCAAGCGGCCGCATCCCCCACATCGGCAACGATTACATGGACCACCAATGAATCATCAGATTCGCAGGTGGAACATGGAGTAAGCACCGCGTACGGATCACAAACAACGTTAAATATCTCTCTGGTAACGAGCCATACTGCAACCATAAGTGGCTTAAGTGCCGGAACGACCTATCATTATCGGGTAAAATCAAAAGATGCGGCGGGAAATTTGGCGACGAGCAATGATTATAGTTTTACTACTGCCGCTGCGCCCGTAGCGCCAACTGATCTGAGCGGGCAAATCGGTTTTAACACGGGAAGAGAACCGCCAACGAATAATGTCCAGCTATATTTCAAGCATATTCTTGATTCTGAACTGAAATTTCTTAATGTCTATGTAAAAAAACCGACGGATAGCCAGTTTGTCAGATATACCCATGATGCCCATCTTGTTGCAAGCGCGAACACCGCTAACAATACAATTGTGGGAAATTCGCGTATGTCTTACATTCCGTCTTTTTTAACCTGGGTATGGAGTTGGTACCCAGATTTTCAGGCCAATACGGAGTGGCCGGTCGGCCCTTACAAATATTATGTGACGGCAACTAATGCGAGTGGCATAGAGAGTGCTGCTTCAACTGAATTGACTCTGAATGTATATGCTACCCCATCGATTTCAAGTCCCGCCAATGGCACGATCGTATCTTTGCCGTTCAACATTGTATTGAGGGCAGACAACGCGGCTCCGACGAATACTCGCTATTTTTCTATATATCAAAATAATAGCACTATCGCTCTCTGGACTGCTTATCAATTCGGCAACGATATAAACCTTGCTTATAATGGTCCGGTACTGGTCTCGGGTGGAAATCCTTATCGCGTAGTCTCGTCTAGCGGCGGCAGCGGCGCACATCCTTGGTTTGATCAGATTGCAGTCGGTTATTTTAATGTTTCTGCCACTACCTCCGCCGCAAGTCGGCCGCTCAACTTGCGGCTGGCGCAGATTCTGGAATCTCTGAAGAATATATTAAATACATTAAAATCACTTCAATGATTTTTGATTCCCGTCTCATGAGGCAAAAATTATTTTTTTACACTATTTTTTGTAGTCTCTCTGTTGCCTGTTTCTTTGTCTTTCGCCCAAACAATTGCCACGCCCCCTGATCCATCCAAATCTGCTGCCGCTCCTCACAAGATACGCAGGCCATCATCAAACAACTCCAGACCCTTATTGCTTCCCTCCAAGCTCAAATCAACGAACTAAAAGCAAAGCTTGAAACCACTCAAAAAGATATAGAAGTGGTCAAATCAGAAATTCAATTCACCAAATCTCTTGTCCGTGGCGCCGAAGGAGATGAAGTCAAACAACTTCAAGAAGTATTGGCTAAAGACTCTGACATCTCAACTACCACCTCTGCGATCAGCGCTAGCAATCTTGCTTTTCTCCTCCAATCGCTCTCTGAACTCTTAAAGCAACTTACACAACTTCTCCATTAAGCCGAATCATTCTGTGTATCATGCTTGTCCCACCGCAGGGGACAGGCATTGTTATTTCTGCTACACTACAACGATATGAGAATTATCGCCGACCTCCATATTCATTCCCCTTATGCTCGCGCCGTGTCAAAGGCAATGACATTGGAAAATCTTGATATATGGGCAAAGCTGAAAGGTATTACTGTTATGGGCACGGGGGATTTCACGCATCCGCAATGGATGAAGGAAATCAAGTCGCGGCTGGAACCGGCGGAGCTTGGGCTCTATGCGGTGAAAGGAAAATCACGCGGGACGAGATTTCTTCTTACTGTCGAGATCTCAAGTATTTATTCAAAACACGGAAAAACGCGGCGCATCCACAATCTTATTTTTGCGCCCTCCATAGAGACTGCGGAAAAAATTAACAAAGTCCTCGGATGGCACGGAAATATCAAGTCAGACGGCAGACCCATCTTGGGACTTGACGCAAAAGAACTTGCCAAAATTGTTTTTGATGTTGATGAGCGATGCATGCTGGTGCCTGCGCATTGTTGGACCCCATGGTTTTCGGTGTTTGGTTCCATGTCAGGGTTTGATTCGTTGGAAGAATGTTTTGAAGAGTACGCGCCGCATATTTATGCCGTTGAAACCGGACTTTCAAGCGATCCGGAAATGAATTGGCGCGTTTCGCAGCTTGACCGCATTGCATTGATTTCCAATTCCGATTCCCATTCGCTCAAGCGCATCGGACGGGAAGCAAATGTATTGGATTGTAAACTCTCTTACAGCGGCATAATGGAAGCAATCAAATCACACGATCCGAAACAGTTTTTGTTTACTGTGGAGTTTTTTCCGGAAGAGGGGAAATATCATTATGACGGCCATCGCGTGTGCAAGTTTTCCTGCGATCCAAAACAGACAAAAAAATTGGACAACAAATGTCCGCATTGTGACAAGCCCATGACTATTGGCGTCATGAACCGTGTGGATGCGCTCGCAGACCGTGCCAACGGCAAAAAGCCAAATTTTGCTATTCCTTTCAAAAGAATGGTACCGCTTGATGAAATCATTGCCGAAAGTTTTGGTATGACCACGGCATCAAAAAAGGTAAAAATTGCATATCATGGCTTGGTTGGCGCGATGGGTACGGAATTTGGTATTTTGATTGATGCGAAATTTTCTGATCTTGCAAACGCGACAACGCCGGAAATTTTAGAAGGCATTAAACGCGTGCGCGAGGGGAAACTTCACATTGAACCGGGTTATGACGGCGAATATGGCATAGTAAAAATTTTTCAACCAAACGAACGTATCGGTAAAACCGCGCAGGCAAGCTTGTTTGCCTGAGAGTAGTTCTACAAGGCGTCTGGTATGCGGGGAATGGTTTTTGTATGGGCGGCAATAACAGCGTCTCTGACTTTATTGGGATGATGAATGCCATAAATAACAATTTCGCGCATAGCGGCCGCGGTTTGAATGTGTAAGTTCCCGAAATCAAGAAGAGAAGGGAGAATGCCGACTATTTCGACTTTTACATCTTCTATATTTTGCAATGGGGCGCTCGTTACATCGCGCGCAAAGAGTCCCAATTGTTCTACATCAATCACGCGTTGATTAGTAACAATGAGAATATCAAGATAATAATTTGTGAACATCGCGGCAAATGCCATAAACATGCCTAGCCACCACGCGGCAGTTATAAAAATAACAACGTGATAGAATGCCTGTATTCCTAATGTGTACTGAATGAAATCAGGGCTAGATACTCTCATAACAATTGTTCCCACAATGGGAAGAAGTATGCCAAGTCCAAGTCCGGCGCTTTCCAATGCGAATATGAGCCAATGCTTGCGCGCGCTAACAAGAACTGTTTCATTGGATTGGAATTCTATCATACGAATGAAATGAAATAGGTAATCGTCATAATTGCAAGAAGCGTACCGCCGATTGCCCAGTAAAGAATTTGGAATAACCGCCCGATCGCTTGATTCGGGGAATATAGTTGCCAATGATGGCGCAGCATTATTCCCAATACGAAAAACGCAAGCGCGAATATTCCCAAAACAAAAAGAAAAATAAAACGAAATTCTTGCGGCATCATATCT
>CAYHZE010000018.1:0-14039 GCA_964361015.1 uncultured Candidatus Saccharibacteria bacterium
CAGTGGGACGCGCTTCGCGCGTCCCACCTTTTGGCTTTGAAAAAGCCGTTGAGTTGTGTACTGGTGCGAGCGGCGGGAATCGAACCCGCGCCTCTTGCTTGGGAAGCAAGAGTTCTGCCACTAAACTACGCTCGCTTGCAAATTGAGATTGCAGAAAAACAGTTTTTGTCATGCTGAACACAGGTGTTGGATCTCGTATGTTCGGCTTATCTATGGTATTGGGATTCTTCGCTTCGCTCAGAATGACCCACGGACGCATTTTCTACAGTCTCAAATTATTGCTTCATGCCAATCCGCAATCGCCTCTTCTTTATATACCGCACTATGAGCGCAATCACAATCATGCCGCCGATGATCCAACCGATCGTATGCGTCAGAGAACGCATATTATCCGTAAGATTGATAAGCGATCCAAGATAATAACTCAAAAAAATAAGAATGAATGTATAGGGAATTGCGGCAATAATGTCATATATCAGAAATTTTTTCACATTCATGCGGAAGTGGCCTGCCATAATCGGCACCACAAACCGAACGCCTGACATGAGCCGAGTCGCCAATATCATTTTTTCGCCAAAACGGTCAAAATATGTTTTTGTTTTTTCTAGAAGCTCGCGCGTAAATTCAAAACGGCCGAACACGTTATTATACAAAAAATCTCCCGCGTACCGACCCAGGGCATAGCCCATCAAATCCGCGACAACAATACTTGCAATCAATACCACAGCTACCGTAAAAAAATCAATAAAGCCGAGATACGCGAGATACCCGCCAAGCAATACAGTGATTTCCTCCGGTATCGGCACGCCGAATACCGAAGTAAAGATCATACCGAAAAGTACCGCATAAAGCGCGAGAGGGTTCTCCAAAGGCAGAAAAAAAAGAATAAGATCAATCACGGTTATTATGGCTTGATAAGCCGATACAACTCATCTTCAAGAGTGTAAAAGGCATGGGAACGAAGTTCGCGCGGGCGCGGAAGATTGTTTACTACGATTCGTTCTATTTTTGCGGGACGGGGCGTGAGCACGGCAATGCGATCCGCAAGTTCAATCGCCTCTTCTATGACATGGGTCACCATCACAATTGTCGGCCGTGACTGCGCGTGATGCGCTTCTTCGCTCCATTCCGAATTGTGCCAAATGTGAAGCAGTTCTTTGCGGAGTTCCTCGGCGGTAAACGAATCAAGCTCGGAGAATGGCTCATCCATAAAAATAACTTTTGGGTCGGTGGCAAACGCACGGGCAATCCCCACGCGTTGACGCATGCCGCCGGAAAGTTCCCGCGGATATTCATTGCCAAACCGTTCTAATCCAAAACGTTTTAATTCTTTATTCACACGTTCTTTGATGTGATGAAGAGACATATCACGCGCCACAAGCCCAATGCCAATATTCTCCGCAACGGTAAGCCACGGCAGAAGCGCGAATTGCTGGAATACAAAACTAAAATCACGTTGCCGCGTTTCTTCCTGGTATGTGATTTCGCCTTTGAAATCTTTTTCAAGTCCGCTCATAATCCGCAGGAGCGTGGACTTGCCCGAACCCGAAGGCCCCACAAATACAAAAATTTCTCCCGCAAAGATTTCCATATCAATATCTGCGAGCGCGATTGTGCCGTGATTCCCATCTTCCACAAAATACTTGGAAATGTTTTTAAGCGTGATGAAAGGGGTCATGCATGAGCGTATAGCGTTGAGCGTGTAGCATATAGTAAAGACCGTTACTAAACGCTAAACGCTATACGCTATTCCTTATTCTTCCATTCTTCTATGGCTCCATTCAAGAAGCGGCGCTAAGACAAGTTTATTTATACTAAAAATCAACAGTAAAAATCCGAAAATCCCGAATGCCGTCATGCGCGGATCGTTGGAAAAAAAACTAAAAAAACTGCCCAAACCCATTTTTGTTCCCACAATTATTTCGGTTGCAATAAGCGCTTCCCATGCTTCTCCCAGACCGATCACCGAACCGGTAACAAGTCCTGGAATAGTGATCGGCAATAAAAACATTTTTACATACGGCATACCAGAAAGTTGAGAGATGGCAACTGCTTCGCGCCAATCATGTTTGATCAGATGGAGCGCGCTGATAATGGAGAAAAAAATGGGCCAAATAATAGTAATTACAAGAAAAAGAATAACCGTTGTATGCGAGGGACCAAAAAAAACAATAGCAAAAGGCAATGCCGCAAATGTCGGAAAACTTTGGAGTACGTCAAAAAATGGCAAAGCAAGAGCCGCGCGCCTGCCTTGATAAAAAAGAACCGCGCATGTCCATGCAAGAACAAGGGCAATCACATACGCAATACATAAACGCATCACCGAAATGCCAATATGGGCAAAAAGCTCCGCAGAAGAAATCGCGGTCAGGCGCGCAAAAAAAAGAAAAAATGCAAATGGCAAAATCAGCAGACAAATCGTCACGAGCAAATGAAGGCGTGATCGGTATATCAATGTATGAGCATGGGACTTGCGCATGGAATAACGTGAAGGACGTAGCGTGTAGGGTGTAGTAAAAATCTTTACTAAACGCTCAATGCTATACGCTACCTAAATTTCGGCGTGACCCAGAAACCGAGGCGCCATTTGCCTCCGAGCATGAGGCGAGTTTGAGCTTCAAGCGCGGGGAATGCGCCGAATATAATAAGCGTCAGTGGACTTAAGAGCCACTGCAGGGCATAGAGCGCATAGTGGCGGCGCTTAAACCATCTTGGTTTGGGTGGTAATAATAGTATACTTAAAATCGCGGAAGAAACAATTCCTACCATTGCCAGTATCATGATCATGCGCGTAATGCGCGGAAGATTAAATGACAATACCGATACGCGAAACAGCGCCCCTCCCAAAACAATCGGCAGCCATCCAAGACTGAAAATAATAATGGCATTGGTCGCCCATGAGTGAAAACTTTCCATAATCTGAAATGTCCAATACATTTTTTTCCGCATTAAAATTTTTTTATCGCGGATAAAACCGGATAGCAAATAAGGTATATTCTCACATCCCCATCCCCATCTGCGCTGTTGCTTATAAACATTCGCCATTGTACGCCAAAACGTGGGCGCAACATTTGCGTCCATTGCCACCGGATAAAATATCGGCTCTACCCGCCAGTCACCGTGATAGTGTAAAAAACATTGCCAAAAAATACGCGAATCCTCCGATACTATATGCGTATGCCAAAACCCGATTTCAACCAGCGCCGCAAATGGCATGGTATGCGAAGAAAACGTGGTAAGTCGCTCCGGACGAGACTGCTGAATGAGATGCCAAAACGATGCAGAAAACGCAATCACGCGCGCAAGAGCAGGGGCGGTAAAAATATTATTGATAAAAAGCGGAACCGGCTGAAAACTGGATCGCTGGGGATACGCGCATGTCAAAAATGTATGCGTGACCACGCCGAAATATTCTGGAAATACTTGCGTATCGGAATCAAGAGACGATACCAATATGCGCTCATAGGGGATACCGAGATCATCAATCAATTTTTTTGCTTTTTGCCCGGCCCATGTTTCATTAGATCCTTTGCCCGGAATTTCATTGGCAAGACCCGAGGGATGTTCGGTAATTAAAAGGCGAAAAAATGTTAAGCTGAAATCTTGGGCAATCCGCGCGGCGGTTTTTCGCGATTCGGGAACGCGCGATTCCGTGCTAAGTACTACGATCAATTTATCTTTTGGATAATTCACACGCGCAAGCGATCGAAAACTTTCCGCCACCACCCCGTAAGGCTCATCATACATGGGCATAATCACCAGATGATACACCCCGCGCCATCCAAACTCCGTATGGATACTTCTTGGAGAAAGACGATGCAATTCCTTAAGCCAATTTTTTTTCATCCGATTTCGCATCTCACGAAATGACGCGCGCAAATGGAGTGAAAAATATAATGTTTTCAAAAACCAATATATATCAAAAAGAATAATAAAAACGGCCGCCCATACGGGCGTAAGCCATGAAAAAAATACTATAGCAATGAGCGTTGCCCACGCAAGTATTCCGGGCAACGCTTCAAAAAATCTGTTTAAAATCATTTATCGTTGCCCATCAACCAATAATCTTACGCAACATATCCTGCACCATTTTTGGATTTGCTTTTCCGCGCGAGTCTTTCATAACCTGTCCCACAAGAAATTGCAATGTGGCAGTTTTTCCATTTTTTATGGCATCAACCGGTTCAGGGTTATCAGAAACCACACGCTTCACCATATCTTCCAGTTCCGACATATCAGAAATTTGCCATAATCCCTTGCGTTCGATAATATCGGACGGATCATCACCTGACGCAAACATTTCTTCCAATACTTCTTTTGCCGCTATATTTGATATTTTATTTTCTGCCACATAGAGCGCGAGTTCCGCAAAATTTTCCGCGCTGATGCGAATATCCTCCACAGTGGCAGATTTCTCGCGCAACAGCCGCAAAAAATCCTGTGTAAGAAACGCCGCGACAATTTTTGGTAAATTACCTACTGCGGATTTTTTTGCTTCTTTATCGTGCTGGCCAAGCTCGCTTGCCACTTCTTCAAAATAACCCGCCAATGCCTTATCGCGCACCAGCACTTCAATCGTTGCAGGCTCAAGACCATACTCGCGCCCAAACCGCTCCCGCTTTTGTGCGGGCAATTCCGGAAGCCCAGCTTTAATCTCATCCACCAACTCGCGCGAAAGTGAAAGCGGAGGCAGATCCGGCTCCGGGAAGTAGCGGTAATCATGCGCTGATTCTTTTTTGCGCTGGCTAAATGATTCGCCTTTATGCTCATTCCACCCGCGCGTTTCCTGCACCACAGACTCCCCCGCTTCTAGCGCCGCGATCTGACGCTTGGTTTCAAAATCAACCGCGTCAGATGCGAATCTGAACGAATTGATATTTTTCACTTCCACTTTTGTCCCAAATGCTTCACGCCCGACCGGGCGCACGGAAATATTTACCTCCACGCGCATCTGCCCTTTTTCCATATCCGCATCCGATGCGCCCACATAACGAACTATTCTCTGCAACTCCTCACCAAATTGAATCACTTCCGTGCCCGTACGAAAATCCGGTTCCGTCACAAGCTCCATCAATGCCACGCCCGCGCGATTGAAATCAACAAACGAAGAGCCACTTTTAGGATCATGCGACAATCTCCCCGTGTCTTCCTCCAAATGCACGCGCGTAATACATATGCGCTTTTTGTCTATATCAAGATGCCCCCCGCTCACCAACGGATGCTCATATTGCGAAATCTGATACCCTTTCGGCAAGTCGGGATAAAAATATTGTTTGCGGTCAAACTGCGAAAATTCCGGAATAATTCCGTTGAGTGCAAGCCCCACCGCAATCACTTTTTTTACCGCTTCGCGGTTGATGACGGGCAATGTCCCCGGATGGCCCATGCACACCGGACATATATTTATATTCGGATGCAATTCATTCGGATCGTTCAAAGACTGGCAAAACATTTTTGTTTTTGTGTTGAGTTCGGCATGAATTTCCAAGCCGATCACCGATTCATATTCCATATATATAATGCTAGCAAAAAAGCCACTAATAGGAAAGGTTATTTTGAATTACGGAGAGCATATTCAAAAATTGACATTTTATATCTCTCATGATATATCATCCTATAGTATGCTCTCTATATAGAGAGCATACGTATATCATTCATCGGCAAAAATAAAATCTCCAAAGGAGAGCGATCATGAATCTCCACGCATTGTTGGCTGTATATGTCGAGTTGATGGATCACAATAATGGCCCTCATTCTCGACAGGCCATGTCGTTTATCCAAGAACATAGTCACAAAAAAAGATTTGTCCGCTGTGCTACAATAGCAGCTTTCTTCTGGAATACGCGCCATTAATTTGGCGAATCTTCATCACCCTCGCAGCGCGTATGCTGTGAGGGATTTTTAAAAAAGTTACTGTTAACGATAATTTGACAAATTATAAAAATACTAATATTATATAATGTATGTGATATCTCTCATTATAAGATGGCGTTGGATTAATAAAAGCAAAGAATACTAAACATCTTGCAAAATATTATGAATAAACAAGAATCACTCGCGCGTCCCGTTATCTCTGCTATTCTGGAAAAAGAAAAAAATGGTAAACGCGTGATTTTTATGCAGACTCGATGGAAACCAAAAATCAGTCCCACATACAGTGGCTTATTAGAAATTCCCGCAGGAGGGATTAATGGGTACGAAAATGTGTATGACGCATTACATCGGGAAGTAAAAGAAGAGACGGGATTAGATATTGTACGGATTATTGATGATTACCATAGTGAAATTATTCAGACACGTCTCAATGATTCTTCTCATGTTTTTAAACCTTTTATTTGCCAGCAAGTTCTTGAAACTAATGGGGGGTTACCATGGATAGGATTTGTTTTTCGTTGCGAAGTAAAGGGTAACATAACTATACAAAAAGAAGAGGCGAAGGATCCGCGATGGATTTCTTTAGAAGAGCTAGAAAAAATTTTGATAAAAACACCAAAAAAGATTTTTTCTCTTCAATATTCTACCCTCCTTTATTATATTTCCTTTATGAAAAATTTAAAAAATAACCAAAAAAATTAATTTTTGGTTATATATTTTTTTGCTATCTCATCGTTCTAATTAATTTTTTTTGCAATGAATCGCAAAAAATACTTTTCAAACAACTCGTCTTTGATTTCTTTAAGGGTTACTATTTCCAAAGAACACAACTGAGCCAGCGACGCACAAAATTCGTTTGTCCAGATGCGTCTTAGATGGCCTCCCTCTGTCCAATCTACTACTAAATTATCTGCCAAAACTTCACTTTGCTTAATGCTGAGATCATCTTCTCCTTTGCCTTCAATAGCGATAAATCCGAAGTCTTTAAGCAAGAAATTAAGCATTTTTGCCAAACTAAGCATTTGCTCATTATCTATATGAAGTGACGATCGAGCATAAAAACAATCGAATGATAGAGCTCGAAGGGTAGGTAATCCTTGACTGATATCATGGTGAATAGGTGTAATATGAGTATCACAGCCCTGTTGTTTTGCTAAATTCATCATTTGTGTCAATGCTACTTTTGAAATATCTATACCTACGACAGTATGTCCATGCATGGCAAAAAATCTAGCATCACGACCATTCGCACAGCCTATCTCAAGAATATTCGATGAAGGAGGAAGAATATTTTGCAACTCTACAGCCAAACTGTTGGGTGTAAATTTTAAATCATTTCCTTCATGTCCCTGAATCCCTCTGTCTTTATGTTGTTTATCCCAAAAAAACTGTTGAAAGAGGGCAACACTTTTCCGATCGTCAAGGAGCCTATTAAGGGCAACGAGAAACAAATCAAGCGCTATAGTCAAATCTTTAGGGGAAATGGTAAGTGACGGCATGAGGCGTACGGATTTTTTACCAGCACTAAGCAATTTAATGCCATAGTTTTCAGTTTGTGCCATTTCTTCACCAACATCAATTAGTCGGTCCCGAAGTTTAGCATCGGGCAATTCCACAGCCCACATAGCGCCGAGTCCGCGTGTGTCTTGCACCATTGGATGGTTACGCAAAATGTACAGGCGCTTGCGCATGGCTTGTTCTATCTTTTTAATGGCGCCCGATCTGATAAGTTCCTGCACACAACTAAGAACCGTAAGAGCAAGTTGAGAAATTACCGGATTTCCGCCAAACGTGTTTGAATGTTCGCCTTTTTTCCAATCAAGATCCGCGCGAAGAATCGTAGCCCCGATAGGCAATCCCCCGCCGAGCGCTTTGGCAAGTGTTAAGATATCGGGTTCAAGCCATGGATAGAAATCGCATCCAAAAAGCGTGCCCACGCGCCCAATGCCGCACTGGATTGAATCTACAATCCACAAAATGCCGGCATTATGGGTAACCTCATACAGATTTTTAAGCGTTTCCTCATCGGCAGGAATAATGCCGGCTTCTCCTTGACAAGGAAGTTCAATCAGAAGTCGATCTATTGTGGAAAGATCAAGCTCGGAGAGTTTTTGTTTCAGTAAAGCGGAATGTTCTTTCGTAGGATACGGAAGATAAATGGAATTTTCCTGATCGCAATGAGTCCAATAGGGATCACGCTGAACAGTTGGATTTGACGTGGTGGCGGCAAGTACGCCATGAGTTCTGCCGGCAAAACCATTTTCAAAGTAAATTGCGCGAGATTTTGTTTGTTGTTCGCCTCGATGATACCGATATGCCTCACACGCTTTTCGCGCCGCTTCATTTGCTTCAGCCCCCGAATTACTTAAAAAAACTTTTGCGGGTTTTTTTACCGGACTGTTAAGGGCAAGGAATTTTGAAAGTTCTATTGCCGTAGGATTAAACGCATTATGATGTTCAGTATGAATAATGCCTGTTTTTTGCACACGTTCACATATCGCCTGTATGCTTGGCTGGTGATTATGTCCGAGATTCGTGACGCCAGCGCCGCAGTGCAGATCAATATATTTATATCCATCAACATCATAAAGATATGGCCCATCGCCCCTATCAATAATGGCCCGTGAATTATTAGTGGAAGTAACATAAAACTCTTCGGCATCTTCTAAAATTTGTGTACCGCGTGGTCCTGGGTATGTCATGAGAACTTCTCCTTTATTACATGACACTGATATTAAATAAGATACTCAAAAAACTTTCTATACCATAACAGAAGATTGCAAATAATACAAGTGTGGGTTAGAGGGCGATCTTTTGCAGGTATTGACATATATTACCGAAGTGATACGAATATAATCAGTTTTTAAAACGTTTATTGACAAATGAATCAAGACAGTGGCACTTAGGACTCCCTGCCGGGAAGGAACAACGAGGAACAATCATGATCATCTTCAAAGTGCTCTATGATAAAGGCGGCGGTAATAAAAGTCTTGGCGCACGATTTGGACCAAAAGCAATTGAGCGTGCATTCAAATGCACGGATTGGAATTGGCGCGTGGCAGAAGACGGAACGCCTCATCTGGGACTACTATGGATGCATTCCGTCACATCACCCGAACAGTATCGCAAACAAGTAGAATCCGTATATACATGTATGCCATTTATTACCCTATCAGGAGATAATTCCTGCAGTTTTGAAACTGTTCGAGCGGTTGCGCAACATGTCAAACATATAGCGCTTGCAGTTTTTGACGCGCATCCCGATGCATGTGATTCATCCCATAGTCCTCATGCACACTGGGTGCGCAAGTTATGGGATAAAAAAATCGTTATGCCGGAGAAAACAATCTTTTTTGGCATTCGCGACGCAGAAGAAACCGAAGCGCAATATATTAAGGACCAACAAGCAACAGTGATGAAGATAGATGATGTATACGCGTTAAGCGCAACTTGCGCGGACACTTATGTGGCGGCGCAATATGCTTCTCTTTGGCAACCGGTTTCCACCCACGCATTAGTCATCATTGTTGATATTGATGTACTCGATCCCGCATACGCGCCCGGCACCGGAGTACTTCGCGCCGGAGGACTCCATGTCCGCCATGTATTGCGTATTATAAAAGACCTTTGCAACCTTCCTTTTGCCGTGAGAGTGGGAGAAATCTGCGAGGTCATACCCGAGAAAGGAAATACCATTCGCCCACGATCCGATCAACGTCCTGATCCTTGCGGCCTTACCATACTTGCCGCTGAAGCCATCTTTCGGGAGATGATTCGATCTATGTCCGTATAAATTAAACCAAGACACCATGTCTTGGTTTTTTTTAAAAAAATTATATATAAAATGAAACTCAAAAAAAATATCCTACCCAATGAGACCCCACCATTGCCTACAAAAACATACGATCGTATGTTTTTGTAGGCAATGGGAGACATTCATTCAGGCTCAAAAAACGACCGGAGTTACTTCGTATATAGTCCTTTTTTTTATTTGCTTCACAAAGAAAACATGCGTATACTTTTTATAGTCATTCTCAACCGTCCTTTTATATATTCTCTCCCAAAAGGGAAAACAAAAAATGAAACGCAATCGCGTATATGCGGTCGGCATGGGCGTGGTCACCCCTATTGGAATCACCGTTGAAAGTATGTGGAATAATCTTCTCAACGGAGTCAGCGGCGCCCGATTAAATACATTTAACACGTATGGATATGGTTTGAAAAATTTTAATCCCGCGGTTCCTGGACTTGAACACGTTGTAACTGCCGAAGTAAAAGACTTTAACCCTTCAGACTGGATGGATAAAAAAACAATTGGCCGCGAACCTCCTTTCTGTTGGTTTGCCCTTGCCGCGGCCATACAAGCAGTTCAACAAGCAAATTTGAAAATCACCGACTCTATTCGTCCACGCATGGTCGTCTCCATGGGATCGGGCATCGGAGGACTTATTACCCTTGAACATGAGCATACCGTACTCATGCAACAAGGAGCTGATCGTGTAAGCCCCCTGATGATTCCTCGCATCATGGCCAATGCCGCCACTTCTATTATAGCACGCTATTTCCATTGCAACGGCCCCGGTGGAACCCCTGTATCTGCATGTGCCACGGGTGCGAATGCAATCGGACAAGCGTTTCGTTTGATCCAACATGGTTACGCCGATGTTGCTATTGCCGGAGGAACTGAATCGGTTATCACTCCTCTGTCACTCGCGGGATTTAAAAATATGCGCGCGCTTGCGGAATGGGACCCCGAAGGTAGTTATGATCCGAAACATCTATCCCGACCATTTGATCGGGATCGCAACGGCTTTGTCATGGCAGAAGGCGCCGGAGCAGTAGTTCTTACCTCCTCTGAATTTCTCACAAAATACGATCTCTTTGCCTTTGCGGAGATTGTGGGATATGCGAGTACTCAAGACGCGCACCATGTCACCAATCCGGAACCGAACGGAACGCACGCCGCAATGGCCATGCGTCTAGCTCTTCAAGATGCCCGGGTAGCGCTTAATGAAGTCGTACACATTAATCCCCACGGCACCGGAACACCAACCGGCGATCCAATAGAAGTGCGTGCCATTCAGAATGTTTTTGGAGATCTGGCCGCGCATATTCCTATCAGTCCAAGCAAGGGTCCGCTGGGTCATATGATTGGAGCTGCCGGAGCTGTTGAGGCGATTATCTGCATGTTGACGCTTTTCTATGGTAAGGCGCACATGTCAATAAATCTTGACAATGTGGACGAGAAATGTATCGGTCTCGATTATATTTTGAGACAACCGCGCATGATTCCATCGGGCGCCGCTCTTTCAAATTCATTTGGATTCGGCGGATCCAATGCCACATTGGTCTTCCTGCCTGTTCGATGACGCAACGAAACAAGTGAATATCATAAAGAGAATGCATAATCAGCGTTCTCTTTTTTCATATACACACCCCTCACCCTCTGGAAAAAAAGTGAAATGTCTGGTATAGTCTAAATGTTACGTATGTGTCTGCTTCCATGGTCCCATCGTCTAACGGTTAGGACATCACGCTTTCAATGTGAGAACCCGGGTTCGACTCCCGGTGGGACCGCCAGTATTTTTATCAAGTAAACAAAGAACTTTTTAGGCATACCCTAAAGGGATTCGAACTAGTAGAATATAAACATGGCAATTTTCGATATTTTAAAAACGGCTGCGAAGGTAGCGCAAGAAGCGGGAAAAATTGAACTGTACGGTCAGATTCTTGAGGTCTATGAAAAACTATTAGACCAGCAAAAACAGATTGCTGACCTTGAGGGGAGCAATAAGGAACTCCGCAACATTCTTGAAGTCAAAGGAAAAATAATTCCTGAAGGAAATTTATATTGGCTTGAAAAGGATGGTGTAAAGGACGGTCCATTCTGTACCCGTTGCTGGGATTCAGAGGAAAGATTACTTCGACTACATAAGAGTCCGGTTTCGGGTCGAATACATTGTCCAAAATGCAAAACTGATGCGAAGTCGGGAGCAGTGCAAGTATTTAGGCCGATAGACCATCTAAGAAATTCGGCATTGTAAAATTATGTCAAATATAATTACTGGGAAGGGAAATCTAGCAGGAAAAGGTGTATATGCCAACAGGGATTTTAAAACTGGTGAAGTTGTAATTACATATCATCTTAAACCCCTTACCGACCAAGAGTTTGATGGTTTACTGGAATCAGAGAAGATGTTTGTACACTCGCATCACGGTATAAAACATTTGTATTCAGAACCAGAGCGGTATGTTAATCATTCTTCTGACCCGAATACTAAACAAGATCTGGACGCAAAGCAAGATATAGCAATTCGAGACATAGCAAAAGGAGAAATGATTACGACTGATGCCACTGAAGACGATATTGAGTAACCTATGACAAAACCTAAGCGCAGTAAAAAGAACATTGGTATCTCGCTAGAACGACTAGCGAAATTTCGTCGTGCCACCCTTATCGCCTCTGCAGGTGCTTCTACTCGTCTCGAAGACTCAAAGCTCTCGGACAAAGAAATGAAGCGAGTAGCTAATATTGTTTTTGGGCAAAAGTAGGAACATCGAACAAGCTAGGATTTTCTTGGTAAACTCGTCTTAATTTCCGTATAATCTTATCAACATTGCCATAGCTAAGCCGTCCTATCGGTTCAAAGTTGCGGACATCGTCCCCGCATCATGTAAGACCAATCGGTCATATATAAAATATAAAACCCCCGTGTACAGATCAGTACGCAGGGGTTTGTGGATAGAAGGACTCGCCTCAATAAATCACAATCTATAAAGCTTGCCGCCCATCTGAAGTTCTCTAAATTCCTCTTCCAGTAAACCTGCCATTTCGAGATCTTCGTAAACACCGAATTTTTTGAGGTGATCGCGCAACCGGCCTTCGTGAGTCATCCCAAGTTTTTCCAACACGCGACCCGATGCGAGATTACGCGAAAAATAACGGGCATAAATGCGATGCAGTTTTAATTCATCGAAGCCGTAGCTCACAACGCCGCGCGCCGCCTCCGTGGCATATCCTTGGCCCCAATAATCTTTCCCAAGCCAATAGACAAGTTCCGCGTTATTATTCTTACGCTCGATTTCAAGACCAACCGATCCTATTAATATACATAAATGCCCTTCAGTAATTGCCAAGTTGACCCACTCACCTTTTTCAAAATGGTCATGCTGACTGATGATCCATTGTTCGGCAGATCCATTTTTACTCGCATCAAACGTAAATAATGTCCGGTTTACTTCTTTATTACCGGCAAGGATCTGAACCTCCTTGGCATCGCTCACAAAAAATGGGCGCAAGAATAAACGTTCCGTATTAATAGTCGGATACGACTTTCCCATTTACTTGCTCCTCACAAAAGAACCTAATTACACTCCGAACAACTTCGTGACGATATATAAACTAGATATCATAAATAAATTTTATTGTCAAGCGGCTTAAATAGAACTCGTCCGTGAACCCAGAAACCTCCCCTACCATGTCATTGCGAGGAGGCTTCCGACGAAGCAATCTATCCACAGGATGACTGACAGCAGTCGTCCCGTGAGGGAAACCATAATGTTAAGGTTGAGATTGCTTCGTCGTCCCGCCCAGCGGGACTCCTCGCAATGACATTTAGGGGTTTCTGGGTTCACGGAACTCGTATAGTGACTCACACAAAAAATACAGTTATACAAAAGGAGTCTCGGCGCAAACTCACCCATGTCAAGGGGGCATAATGCTCACTCACGACGACTTAAAAGCCGTACCATATACATCAGAAACCACGACAGTTATCGGAGATATGAGCCAACTGGACTGCTATATCAAATCCGGCCGCGCACTGCGTGACTGGAACAACGCCATAGCGGAGCTTGAGAAACGTTTTGAAAAAGAAGTTGCCGAATCCTCCCACTTATGGGATCACATCATCATTCCCGATCGCAACATTTATCGCCGAGAATCCTCAATTATGGAACGAATACAAGAAATTTTTCATTCATAGTGTCCTGCGCGCCGTCCGCAGGATTTTTTTTCATGAAGCGATTGAAATTATCTTAAAATAATCGTATAGTGACGTAGATACATCATGCGCGATTAGCTCAGTGGTAGAGCGTTTCATTGACATTGAAAAGGCCACAGGTTCGATCCCTGTATCGCGCACCAATACACCACTCAACGGCTT
>CAYHZE010000019.1:0-13995 GCA_964361015.1 uncultured Candidatus Saccharibacteria bacterium
TCAAAATCAATGGGAGTTGACATCACGGTTCCCTGATCCGCGCGAATTGTGGTTGTGTCGAGTATTTGAACTGGAAATGTCCCGATCACTGTTCCCCCGCTTGCCCCCACATCAATGCCAGCGGTGATTTCTATTTCAATGGTATTGCCGCCGCCTGCTGACGCGCCGAGATTCAATTCCACAAATACGCATTGCTGGGTTATGTTATTAACCGCCAAACTCAATCCGCTAAACGTTACATCCTGCGAGGCGGTGAATGGCTGATTTATAAGGCCGATCGGACTCGCGCCTGCGCGGGTGCACGGCGCTTCCTGCTGGGCAAAAATGTTTACATTTGAAAGATTGAGGTTCGCATTAACCGTTCCTTTTTCGCTTATTTTTATGGAGGAAATCGTACCCGCGGCGCTGGAAGTAATAAAAGTAAATGCGCCCATTACCTGGCTGGTAGCGCCCTCCGTCACATTCAACGGCTGACTCAACGCCGTTCCCACGGTAATAGTGTTGGAAGCTAAATCAACAACTGTATTACCGAATATGTCGTCCGGAGTTGCGCCGTACCATGTCGCGTAAATTCGCTCATTATTAACCGTATTGAGAGTCGCGCCATATATGTCGTCAGCCGTGATATTGATTTTTAAAGACTCCGCGCCCCAGGTAAGCATTCCGTCCGTTGATTTTTTCCAATAAACATTGCCCGTCGCGGCTGTTCCGGCCGTGGTTTGTGCGGAATACAGCACATAGAAATCCCCTGTATTGGAATCGCGCGCAATGGCAACACCGGTAATGGCGCAATTGGCAACTCCCGCACACGGGCCGCCGCTGTTGGTTATCACGTCTGTTCTGGCTGTCCATGCCCCGCCGGAATAGACCCTTATCCGCACATCATCATCGTTCCCGAGTACGGCAATAGTTGAGGCATACACCAGATATACATCATTATTTGACTGATTAACCGAGACAGAAAAAGCGGCGTCGTAGGTTGTGTTGTCTAACACGTCCGTGTCAATAATCACCCAGCTTGCGTCCCATGATCCAGTACCGTTGTGCCACACTTTAGAACGCAAGTCCTCGGCTGTTCCTATATCTTGATCCACCAATAAGATATCCCCACCGGGAAGAGGCGCGAGATGCGAGGGATCATTCACAAGACCAAAAGGATTAACGCCGGTTTCGGTCCAGCTCGTGGTGAGATTGCAACTTGCCGAACACTCAACCACATACGAATCAGTCGAGTCGGCAACCGCCATATAGAGTGTTCCGTCAGTACCCTTGGTCATGCCCGGAAAATTCATTGCGGAGGAAAATGTAGCGGCACTGTTGCCGCTATTCGTACTCACATCAACAGGACTTGTCCCCAGAAGCCGTGTGTCAGTGGTCGTGTCTAGGCGATTATAGAAAAGATCATCCAGCGCGGCATCCATCGTCATGATATGAATAAATATTCCGGTGTCGCCCGGGGTCCAACTGTCGTACCATACTCTTACGCGGATGCAGTCGGTCCGGGCATCAATCGTAACCGCCGCACCCCAAATCACGCCGCCGTCAATTGTTTTTCTATACACGCACGTATTCGTTGAATCCACATAGAACTTATAGCCGACCTGATCGGACACAAAGACCGTAGTATTCTGCCCCGCCCCGCCGTGGACCGCGGAGGTTATGCTTACGCTTGAGTCAACCGTCACCTCTGCCGCCCGCGCCTCGTGCGCGCCCCAAAAAAACGCGGGGAGTAGCGTGAGAATAAGAAAGGGCAATAAAAAATAGGTTGGGGATTGTGGACGCATAAAACGAGGTTGTAAATTTTTAACTTCTAGTACCCTCTTAACTTAATTTCCCGTCTGAAGAATTGAATGATATGCTTGTGGTATATGCACACCACACACAAACATATCATTCAGCTCTCCAAAAAGGAATTAGATGCCATACACTCTATCATACGTAGGGGAACGCATAGCGCAAGAGTCATGACCCGCGCTCGCATTCTTCTCCTGTCTCATAAAGGCAAAAGCAAGAAGGTTATCGCCGTCGAGCTTGAGATCAATCCGAGCACGGTGCAGGATGTGCGCAACCGCTACCGCGAAAGCATGGATCGAGCCCTCTATGATGCCCCGCGATCTGGTCAGCCGCCAAAACTGGATGACGCCGCAGAAGCGCATCTTGTCGCGGTTGCGTGTTCCGATCCTCCGGAAGACGCATCACACTGGACACTCGAACTCTTACGAAAGCGGCTCATTGCGGATAAAAAAGTAAAAACCATCTCCACAGTCGCCATCTGGCAGCATCTGAACGATCGGGGAATCAAGCCCTGGCGGGAAAAAAATGTGGTGCGTGCCAACGCTCACGCCGGAGTTCATTGAGCGAATGGAAGATATTTTGGACCTTTATGCCAAGCCGTATGATGCCAAAGAACCCGTCATCTGTTTTGATGAAAAATCCAAGCAACTCCTCAAGGACACACGGCCGATACAGCAGACCAAACCAGGGAAACCCCGACGACGGGACCATGAGTATGAACGCAACGGAACCAGAAATATCTTCATGGCGGTGGAGCCCAAAGGCGGACGACGGGAAACAACGGTCACGAAACGGCGCACGAAAAGGGATTTTGCCCGAGAGATCACGCGTATTGTCAATCTACCCCGTTACCGTGCTGCCCGCCGCATTCATGTTGTCCTTGATAATCTGAACACGCATTTCGCGGCATCATTGATTGAAACATTCGGAAGACAGAAAGCCAAATGTCTGCTCCGTCGCATCCGGTTCCACTACACCCCGAAACACGCATCGTGGCTGAATATGGCAGAGATTGAATTATCCATTGTCAGCCGTCAGGCCTTGGGAGGGCGCATTCCTGATGAGGATGCGCTCACAGAGAGAATACGGCGGTGGCGGGGCCAACGCAATCGTGCGGGCGCCACTATCAAATGGAAGTTTACGAAAGACGGCGCACGGAAAATATTCAAATATGATAAGACGGGAAATTAAGTTAAGAGGGTACTAGGGACACGCGTTTGTTCCTGCAAGCTAATCTCACCACCCTTTCAATAAGGCAAGGCCCAAACGGCCGCAAGGCAAAAACAATGCTAAAAATAAAAGATTTTTTCTTCATATGGATCATATTCTCAAAAACCTATTAAGAAACTACATATAGTTTGTCAAAATAGAAAAATTTATATAGTTGAGACTGTAGAAGAATATCTCCCATACTGTCATTGCGAGCGTAGCGAAGCAATCTATAGCCTCGAGATAGAGATTGCGGAGCCTGTCCCGAGCTTTGCGAGGGATCTCTTCTCCTCGCAATGACAATGTTCGGGTATTTTTCTACAGTCTCATAGTTGTATTAAAATCTACTTCCTGCCGCCCGCCCGCTTCGCCGAAGCTTCAGCCCAGCATCGACTTGTCTCGGCGAGGCAAGCAACCTACACTCACCATCCTTTCACCTTCACGCCTCCCGGGGGCGACGCTTCGGTGTCGGTCAAGACATTGTCCGGATCAGTCAAGATGGTCGTGAATTGATCGCTTGTGGTCTGGAGCCAACTCTCTGTTTCAGGAGAGAGATTGATGGTGATACTGCGCGACGCGGAATACCCCCCCCACGAATTGCCCCCTGCCGGGTCGCGCGCACGCACGCGCCACCAGTAGGTGGTGTTATTCAAGAGCGCATCTGCCGGCTGAAGGGTAAATCTAATGGCTTGCCCCTGTGTAAAGGGACTCGTATCCGCGCCGTTTTCAGTATTCACAAAACCAATATCGGTTGTTGAAATTCTTGTTATGGGATCGGGGGTCAGAGCAAAATTGGGATCTGTATCCCACTGAATTTCGTATTCCACATCATTGCTCTCCGCGTCTGTGCTTGAAAATGTACCCAAATCCGGCGTGGTGTCGTTGATATATTTATTCGCAAACGCGGGTATCGGCTCAAGCGGCCCGGGCACCGAAGGCGGACTATTCCCCAATTCCTCTCCGCCAAGAGCGAGAACAAACGCTCCTGCCTGCGGGGTTGCGCATCCGACTCCGCCTTGGCATCCCGGATTATTTTGATTATTATATTCCGTTTGAATCCACCCGGCACTGCGGGCGAAAGAAGAAATGCGAACTTCATCAATAGTGCCGGGGAATGCCAAACCGGTCCCGTTATACCTCCCTATATTGAGAGGAAAAGTCGCGGAACTGGTGATAGCGCCGGTTGCCGCAAGCGGGGAAGCCGGATCCTGCACCCCGTCCACATAGAGCCGCACAGATGTCCCGTCGTAGGTGCCGACAATATACCGCCAATTCGTATCCCATACGAACGTTGTGGACAGGACCCCTTGCAGGACCCCATTGCCGATAAAGAACCTTATTTTATTCGTAGCGCCGGTGTATATGCTATATCCCACCGTACCGTCCGCATTAGATTTGCTTACTATATAAGTATTATTAACAAGAGGGGTACCTTTCACCCATGCTGATGCGGTCACTTGGGTTCCGGTGATGTTTAGCGAAGCGGTATCGCCCATGTCCACATAATTGCTAGTGCCATTAAATTCATCAGAACCGTCTATTTTGCCGACTGCGGATCCCTGTGTCAGGACGTTTATAAGGGTGGAGTTATTGCCATTTGATGTTGAGTCCGCATGACTGCCGGATGTCTCCTTGAGATGCCACACGCCTTTGTAGTTGTTGGCGCCATTTTCGCTCCATGTGCCGGTTATGTCCTGTTGCGAAGTGGTAATACTGCTGTTTCCATAGTATAGGTATAATTGATTGGTGGCCGCCGCCAAACTTGATATTCGCACCCACATCTTAATGGCGCCGGTTGCCGGATCATATGCCTCAATTTCGTGAGGAAGTTTGGCCGGCGTATGGCTCGTATCCGTAAAAATAATATCATAGCCATTGACATTGGTAACCTTGCCGCTTGGCGTTGTACGAAGAGCCGGATCAGTGAAGGAAACAAGCACCGGAAAATAAGCATGAGGTCCGGTGATGATCTGCGCGCCGTCAATCGTAATAAGCTTGCGCTGCTGATAACCCGGATTAAACCAGTCGCTCGCATTAGCGCGCGGCACCGGAAAAAGCCGAAGCCATGACGAGACGAGCAACGCCGCGAGAAGGAGTGACGCAACCGCGACCTGAAGATGTTCTTTTTTTGTGTGATGAAATGATACGGCACGCATACGGATATTATATCATGGATATGTTGTAGAAAAAAGAGACGACCATGTGTATAATTTGAAACTGTAGAAAAATACCCGAACATTGTCATTGCGAGAAGGCTTCCGACGAAGCAATCTCTATCTCGAGGCTATAGATTGCTTCGCTACGCTCGCAATGACATCATGGGAGATATTTTTCTACGGTCTCAATTTACCACCGATAAAGAGACGCACGAAATGCACATGTATGATACCGCAAACACTACAAGACCACTCATATCCCGTACCGTTACTCTAGGAAATCCATCCAATCATCCTTGTCAATGGCTCTCCACGTTGCATGAGGATAGGTTGCTATCCATGAGGAGGGAGCGGACTTCCGCTTGCCACTCCATGCAAATTCGTAGCCCGCAAGCGTGCCGGCGCTCTCCTCAACGTAATCAATCTTAGCACCGGTATAGGTACGCCAGAAATAGGATGCTGGGGAACGGCCACAATACGCATTGGTTTTCATTCGCTCCGTCAGCAAGAAATTTTCCCACAGCGCGCCAATGTCGTTTCTCTCTGCCAACGGCTTGAAGTTGTCAATCACGCTGTTGCGAATTCCTAAGTCATAGAAATAATACTTATGGCTCTTTGAAACCTCTTTGTGCAGATTGCGGCTAAAGCCGCCGAGCCGAAAGAGCACAAACGATTTTTCAAGAAGGTCAAGATAGCGAGCAACGGTCTCTTTACTCATCTCCAATGCTGACGCAAGTTCCGCAAGCGATATCTGACTGCCGACCTGGAATGCAACAAGTTTCAGAAGATCACGTATTTTTCCGGCGTGACGCACGTCAGCAAGCGCCAAAATATCCCTATAGAGATAATCGGACGCAAGGGTGCGCAGATATGATTCCTTCACCTCTCTGCCGGAAAGCGAGAAGAGTTCAGGGTATGAACCCCATACCAGACGCTCTTCAAGCATATCATTGACTTCAAAACGATTAAAATGGGCGCGAAGCTCAAGGTACGAGATGGGATAAAGGAAATACGTCCAATGCCGCCCGGTAAGTGGCTCCTGAATTTTGTTTGCCAGATCAAACGATGATGAGCCAGTTGCGATGATCTTCGCGCCAAGATTCGCATCAATAAGGATCTTGAGATTAATGCCTATATCCGGCACGCGCTGGGCTTCATCAATGATTACCAACCCGTAACCAGAGATAAGATCAGCGAGTTTACGCGCGTCTCGGCTTGAGAGTACGTCAATATAGCGGGCTTCATCGGCGTTGATATAGAGCGTCTTAACTCCTACTGCTTCTATAATATCCTTGCAAAGCGTGGTTTTTCCTACTTGCCGAGGGCCATAGAAAATAATCGCCTTGTCAGACTGTCTTCAATTTTTCAATAATTTGCGCTTGGATACTTCTTGCTATTTTCATGAATATAGTATACTATGCCAGCCGATTTCGCGTCAATAGAGCACTGAATCAGTACCAAGCAATACTGAATGTTATGTCAATACCGCATGTATCCTCACCGCCTTTTTATACCCTACTGTGGCGGCCCGATGTAGGTTTAGATTGTCCAGCGTTATTTACAGTTCCTGTGGATAACTATGGAGCGCACATTTCCTGACATGACTTATAGGAATCGCTGAATCTCCCGCTCCAATGTATTTTTGAAATCTTTGATGATCAGCTGATGCCCTTTGGGAAGAAACCGCCGCAACTCCGCGTCAAAGCTGGCTTGCTCTTTTTGGAGAAGCGCGAGCACACCCTCAAATACATCCCGCTTCTTCTCGGGCAGGAGGTTCGCGCGGAGGAGATAATAGAAATCGTAGTAGTCCCTTGGTTTGTGCCGTTCAAGCAACGCGTGCAGTTTTCCTTCCATCAGTAATTCGTGCGCCAGTTGCACTAGATTGTAAGTCGGGAAAAACTCGCTGCTCACGACCGCAGCACTCCCCTCTTTTCTCTTGCCCTCACGGAGTGAAATCTCAAGCTGGAGCGGCATCATCCGCCCGTCTGCGCGAAATTCCACCACTGCAAAGTAGCCGCCAGTGGTGGTCTTCGCTTCGTGGAGATTTGCATCAATCCCCTCTTGTTCAAAGCTGCCGAGCGTTGCAAGTACCATATCTTCGATGCTCTCGATTGAACGGATGTTGGTGTCAAAATCAAGATCCTCGGAAAAACGCGGGTTGCCGTAGATCAAATGGAGCGCGGTGCCGCCTTTGAAATACACGCCATCCGCGTTCTTTTGTTTATAAAACCGCGACAGGAAGAGATGTTGAAAATACTCCCGCCGGATGTTTTCTTCCGAGGTTTGGAGTTTTGCGGCAAGCTGTATGATGGTGTCGTTGGCAAGCATGGATTATGGTTTTTTATGAGTCAGCACGTCGTCCACAATTCGGTCGAGTCGCGGCCGACGATAGAGTTTCCCATACGCCCTGATTTTTTTCTGATCAAGCCGCTCCAAAGACATCCTATCGTTGAGCGTCTTTCTGCCAAGCGAGACAAAATAGAGATAATCAATCAGCGCTTTCTCGGGTGCGGCGATAAACGCGGTGTGACGACCGACTTTTTCCGGAACATAGCCGGTATAGGCAGATTTTTTTATTTTTTGATACGAGAACTCCCTCCCCACGGCCGTGAATGTCGCGGTTGCTTTGGTCGTTACCGAAGTTATGGTATAGGGCATTTCGGGAATGATGCCATAGCGCGAGAGCGCGTACTCAAGGGAAATATAGGAGGGTTGATACAGCGCGTTTGCGATCACCTCCTCATTGGGGATCATCTCTTTCAAGGCATAGAGTCCTTTGCGGAGGCGCACCAAAAGCCCGCGTTTGGTATACGCTTCTACAAAATGCTGCGTGCTACGCGGAGACACCTTGAGGATGCGGCTCAATTCTTCGGGAGTGAAAAGGTTCACCTTCTTTTCCTGCAACGCGTCATGCACAACTAATGGGGTGGGTATTCTTGTTTTGAGTTTTAGCGACATATTTGGTGTTTACTCAAACCATTCTATATGCACAGAATGCCTCTGTCAATCCCCGCAATCAATCATCACCAAGTAACACTGAATGTTGTGTCAATACCGCATGTATCCACAACAACTGTAAACAACGCTGGACGTAACCCCTCACCTCTGTCATTCCCAGCAATTGCGGGAATCCAGATTTTCTTCGGAAATAGGAGGAGGTCTGGATTCCCACTTTTGTGGGAATGACAAAAAAGACTGAGGATAAAGGGAAAAGTGAGAGGTGTGAGGGGTATCGATGGACAATCTAACACATCAGAAACGTGAAAGCGTTGAGATTGGCTCTAATTGTAATCAACCTCATACGCGCCTCCGGTGGACGCAAACCGGGCGTAGGAAATGCCTTTGATGGTTTCAATGGTGTAGGTTGGCGAAATCGGAACCCCGTCTTTACGAACCGCGCTTATCGTGAATCCGCCAAAAGTGGAAGGAACAAGCGTGTTGAGTCCTCGCGCTTTTACGTCATACGCAAGCGTGAAGCTTAAACGCCGCGCAGTCGGATTCCATGATACACTGCACGAACTCTTTGTACTGCAACTAAAAGAAGACGCATTTTTGCCGTCTGTCCAGTCAAGCACTTGAAGCGCCGTAACGAGCTTCACATCGGGTTCGTAGGTATTCTTAGCTGTGCCCCATAGATCGGCAAAGAAAGTGTCGCCAAAATCGTAGTGCGTGCCAAAAATGCCGTAATACCCTTCAGCACCTCGCGCTTTATTCACCAAGGCGGTGATATTTGTCACTGAAGGTATCCCGCTGTCATTAGGATTAACCAGATGCGTGGCTTGTTGATACACATCAATGATATTGCCGCTGATATCTGCAAAGCGCATAGGAAGCCCGGAACCAGTCATAAAACCAGGACTAAGAGGCGGCCATGCGTTTGCCCAATAATAATAATCCTCATTCAGGCGAATGCCCCTCTCAAGATTCACCGTAGCATGTGTTGACCAGTCGCTCCACACAATGCAATGGAACCGATGGGTTTTTTGCGCCGGCAAGCTGACATATTTTGCCTGGAATCCCGGCAAACTATTATCACCTGCCGCGATGCTGTCGTATTCCGTGCGAAGAGAAGCGGGTGTCCAATCCGCGCAGACGTTGTCCACATGCACACCCATTTCAAAGCCGTCAGTCACCCGGTATCCGTTCGCCTGCGCATCTGTCATCGCATTAGCGGTATACATCCAGCTTGTTGACCGAAAACATGCCCAGTCCGCAACCACGCAACCGGGAACACTTTGTGTTTTGAGCGTATCAAAGGATCCCACCGTAGCATTAGCATTATGATCATCCGAGGAAGCGAGGATCACGGCTTTTTCTCCGAAGGGAAGATACCAGAAATGGGGAATGGGCCTTCGGGTCGCAAGCATATTCTGAATCATATTGACCAGTAAGCGCTGGGATTCGTCCGCCTGGGGAATGGCGATATTGGCAAGATTCACCCAATCTGGTTGCACATCGCCTGTTTTGGCGCCATAAAAAAGATCATTAGGTCTTTTTGGAGCTATTCCATCTCGTTCATCTCCGGCCCACGCCGGATTTCCTTGGCGCGTGTACACCACGGAGCGCGCGAGGTCAAACATAAATGCCGCGGCTTGTCCTCCATTCCCGCCAACCAAGCGCGTGATCACGGCCGGTTTACTAAGCGAGGTTGAAATGTTGGAATATAATGTCGCGACTTCCGTAGCGCCACTCAATGTACAGTTATCCGCATCACCGTGAAACTGGATGGTGCTTGTTACAATACCGGCACCGGGCGCTGCAGTGGTATCTATGTTCCAATAGGCATTTGAAAGCGTGGTGCATGCGGCTCCGGTAAGCCCCAAAAGCCCGGCAAGCGAACCAGGAGCCAAAACATCAGGACTCATCGCAATGAGCCGACCGCCCGCATTTACCCAATCGGTCAGAATGGTAACCTGCGCGTCCGTGAGATCAATATCTCCGAGAATGGCAATATCAAACCCAACCAAAACTCCCGCATTCACCGCGCCTATATCCATTCTCTCATACATGTTCAATCCCTCCGCAAGTAAAATTTCTTTATAGTAAGTGGTAAAAGGCCGCGTGGCATCTTCTATAATCAAAATTGGGCCGCCATACGCGATGATTATTGGAGTATTGGAAACAGCGCCGAATTGGTTGACGCTAACGGTCTGGGTGGATCCATCGGTATGCGTGAGCGTGAAATTCACCGGCGTGACATTTACGCCTGAACCTTTAGTAAACACTACGTCTTGAACAGGCGAAAGAGTGATACTGCTGTCAAGCGTGGTGACCCGATCATAACTAATATCTCGCGTAGCAAAAGAAAACGGCGTGGTTGAATCCTGATAGATCGTGTATTTATCTGCCTCCACATATACGCCGTGCGTCGCGCCGTTGAGTCCCGCGACGGAACGCTGGCGCGCCGTGCGCAATGCCTGGGCAAACTCTGTGGCCGTCGCGTTGGTCCTACTTGAGGTATAGAGTTTGTTGTAGATCGGCATCGCCGCGGCCGCGATCACTAGAAATATAGCGAGCGAGATGACAAGCTCAAGAACGGTAAAACCGGAACGGGAATTTGGAATCTGGAATCTGGAATTTAGAATTTTGAGATTATAAGAAGACGGAAAAGCGAAAAGAGAGCGAGAGCGGATCTCGCTATCATTATTATTCCGATTTCCAAATTCCGATTTCCAAATTCTAAATTCCATATCTTATCCTCCGATTCCGCCGGTTACGCGGAAAATCGGGGTTATGACGGAAAGCGCCATGAATGCCACCCCAAGGCCAAGCAAAAGAAGGAGTAAGGGTTCTATGGTGCGCGCGAGGGTGCGTGCCGCTATGTCAACCTCATCTTCGTAGAAATCAGCAAGATAAAAAAACGCCTCTTCCATTCTTCCCGATTCCTCGCCCGCTTGTACCATATTCAAGACTAAACTGGGAAAAAATGAGGGAAATTTTTGCATGCTTTGAGAAAGCGCCGTACCTCCTTGTATATCTTTTCTAAGGTGTTCTGTGGTTTTGCGATAATAAAAATTACCCAAGGCGTTTGCTATTATTTCAAGCGCTTCATCGGGAGGTAGCCCGCTTTTAATAAGCATTCCCATGTTGCGGCAAAAATGAGAGATATTGGCGCCATGGCTAATGCGCCGTAAAATCGGGGTATGCAAAAATACGCCGTGGAGCAGGGGCTTGGCAAACTGTTGGTGTCCTGCCCACACGCCCCCCGCCACCATCCCTCCCGCGATGATCGCAAACTGCGTACCATACGCTTCAATAAATTGCGTTATCCAAAGGAGTATCCTCGTAGAAAGGGGAAGGTCCACATGAAGCGTGAGCAGAAGCGGCGCGATTTTAGGAAAAATAAAATATACCATTAATATGCCAAGCAGAACGGCCATTATCAGCACCATGACGGGGTAGAGAAGCGATTCTTTAATTTTTCTCTCAAGCTCGCGCTGTTTTCCCAATTGCAATGCAAGATCATCAAGATTCTTAAAAAGATTACCGGAAAGCTCGCCCACGCGAATGGTCTGAACAAAGGATGGGGAAAAGAGCCATGGGTATTTTCCAAGAGATTCGTGTATGGTGCGTCCTTCCTGAAGGAACTGCCCAATGTTTCGCCACAAGGTTCTTGACCATCGCGCGCCTGACTGCTCCAGTATGGCAAACGCCTTATTGATTGACACGCCGGATTTAAGCATCATTGCCATGGTTCTTGCAAAAAAAATCATAAGCTCCAACCGCTGTGATCCGCGCAAGAAACGCGTGGACATCATATCAAAAAAATCAGAAACCACGGTGTTTGCTGTTTGTATGTTTGAAAAAATAGTTATTTTTTTCACTTGAATTGGGGTTGAATTTAGAATGTGGAATTTGGAATTTGGAATGGGGGGAAAAAGAAGGAGAAAGAGATTGTGACAAGCGAGGATAGGGTTAAGTTTTGTAATATTCTCAAATAATGTTCACGGCAATATCATTACACTGCATCTTTGTTCTCCATTCCAAATTCCAAATTCCAAATTCTAAATTCCAAATTCCAAATTCATCAGCTTACTCACTCACCACGCGCAAAAGTTCTTCTATGGTAGTAATGCCATTTTTTACTTTCTCAACGCCATCTTCCAACATGCTTGTGGTACCCGCCGCATGGGCAAGGGTGCGTATTTCATCGCGCGACGCGCGGCGCACTATCGCGGCTCGCATGGCATCATCTACTACTAATACTTCAAAAATGCCGGTGCGCCCCGTGTAGCCCGTATGAGAACATGTTTCGCAACCAATCCCGCGGTATAAATGCGTGGGGCCTTTCTTTGATGCAAAAAAGGAAATAAATACAGGATCATGAACAATCGCTTGTTTTTTTTCATCAGCGCGATACATGGAAATATCGTATGATTCGCGGCACGACATGCAAATCGTGCGAACTAAACGCTGTCCCACAATAATATGCACGGTTGAGGCAATAAGAAATGATTCAATGCCCATATCGGCAAAACGAATAAGCGTAGTCGGCGTATCATTGGCATGCAACGTAGAGAGTACAAGATGGCCGGTAAGCGCGGAATTTATCGCAATACCTGCGGTTTCCCGATCGCGTATTTCTCCTACCATAATAATATCCGGGTCCTGGCGCACGATTGCGCGAAGTCCTTGCGCGAATGACAGATTTGTTTTTTCATTGACCTGTATTTGACTCACGCCTTCAATATCATACTCAACCGGATCCTCAATGGTGGTCACATGCACATCGCGATTATTCAAAATCTTCATGACCGAATAGAGCGTAGTCGTTTTGCCGCTCCCCGTAGGGCCGGACACCAATATCATGCCCTGGGGATGGCGCAAAGCAGAAGACATGCGCGTAAGATCCGCATCGGAAAAACCTATACTCCCCAAAGTAAAATCGCGGGCGCTACTTGAAAGCAGACGCATCACCGCATTCTCTCCTTTGGTAATGGGCAGAACAGACACCCGAACATCCACGGGTTCTCCTTCCACATGAAAACGAAATCGCCCGTCTTGAGCCGCCAAATGTTCGTCAATGCGCATTTTTGAAATAAGTTTGATTCTTAATATAATCCGGTCATAAAAATCGCGCGGAATTTCTAATATATCGTGCATGACTCCGTCAATCCGAAACCGCAAAAGCGCATGATCCTCGCGCGGTTCAATATGGATATCGGAAGCGCGATTCGTGAATCCGTACGTCAAAATCTGCTCTACTGCTTTAATCGTGGGACCTCCTTCTTTTTCTTCGCTCTCCAAAGGACTCGCGCTCACTTCTGCAATAATTTTATCCAGTTCTTCGCGCAGATGCTTGCGGTATCCCGACAGCGCATAGAGAAAGTCACTCTGCGAAATCAAATAGGCGATTATTTTTTTGCCTATTTTCTTTTCAAGGATATTGATAGTTTCCATATCCTTTGGCTCTCGCATGCCAATATGGATCGCCTCCGCATCCTGCCGGAATGCCACAATATGGCGTGATCGCGCCATGTGTTCAGGAATCATTTCAAATACCTCTTCATTGATGCCCTCATGATGCAAATCGGCAAACGGGATATCTTCTGCTTCTGCAATAAGACGCGTAAGCTGATCCTCGCGGATCAACCCTTTTTCCATGATCATTTCCACAACATCCTTTTTCTGCTTTTCCGCCTCGTCTTTGGCCGCATCAAAATCAGCCACAGCAAGATGCCCCGGACCCACGAGTAAACGCCTTAATTTTTCAACGGATACGTGCATAGATACATTTGACATTTGACGATTGACATTTGTCATTTGAGCAAAACTGTCATTTGTCATTTGTCATTTGTCATTTGTCATTTGTCATTTGTCATTTGTCATTTGTCAT
>CAYHZE010000020.1:0-13534 GCA_964361015.1 uncultured Candidatus Saccharibacteria bacterium
CACGGCAGAGATCACAGCGAATCGTTAGTGCAACGATTCGCTGTTTTAATTTTGGGAACCATATGCGAAGCCCCCGCTATCTCTCTTTGAATTCAAATTATCATTCCCCATTGCCTACAAAATATCCACGATCGTGGATATTTTGTAGGCAATGGGGAATGGTGTTGAGTTGGGTATTTTTTTGAGGATAGTATTGCGTATTGTTTGTTTAACTTGCCAATTCCGCGCTAGCTTGCTATGCGGTCATTCATTGTTAAATTTTGAATTCAATCACGTCCCCGTCTTGCACGATATATGTTTTGCCTTCGGTGCGAAGCCAGCCGCGCTCGCGCGCGTGGGCCCATGAACCGGCCTCAAGTAATTTTTGCCAATTGATTACTTCCGCGCGGATGAATTTATTTTCAAAGTCTGAATGGATCGCGCGTCCGGCGCGCGGGGCTGATGAGTCGACGGGGATGGTCCATGCGCGCGATTCGTCCTCTCCTGTGGTAAAAAATGTTATGAGATTGAGCGTCTTATAGCTTAGCTGAATGAAATAATCAAGGCCTGTGTTCGGAAGATTGAGTTCTGCAAGAAATTCTTTTCTTTCTTCTTGTGAAAGTTTGGAGAGTTCGGATTCAATTTTGGCGGAAACCGCAACCCATGGAGCGTTGCCGCATTGCTCTGCAAGCATTTCGTTGGGCTTCCAATGATCACGGATTTGATGTTCGGAGCCGTTAAATACATACATAATGGGTTTTGCGGTAAGCAGTTGGAGGGAGGAAAGGGCGGGATAAGCATGATGGGTTTCCGAGCCGAGCATAGTTTGTTTGGCAAGACGGCCGTTTGTAAGTCCTGACTCAATGCGGACAAGCAAGGCCATTTCTTCTTCTGCTTCTTTTTTTCTTGCGCGCGCATCGCGTTGAAGAGATTGAATCCGTTTTTGCACGGTCTCAAGGTCTTTTAATATGAGTTCATATTCAATAATAGTAATGTCAGAAACTGGATCGGCAGTACCGCTGACATGCGTGACGTCAGCGTCTTCAAAAATACGTACCACCTCGGCAATGGCATCCACTTCTTTGATGTGGGAGAGAAATTTATTGCCCAAGCCTTCACCTTGCGCAGCACCCTTCACCAAACCCGCGATATCTACGAATTCGACTATTGCAGGAACTACTTTTTTTGAGCATGAAAAAACCGCGAGTTTCGCAAGCCGCTCATCTGGCACTTCCACGATCCCGATATTGGGCTCAATGGTGCAAAAAGGATAATTTGAAATATCAACCTTTTTACGCGTCAGTGCGTTAAATAAGGTAGATTTGCCGACATTAGGCAGTCCGACAATGCCAATCTTTAAAGACATAATTAATAATGGTATGCTAACAAAGCGTTAAAATCAATTGTTATGAAAATCTCTCATATAGAAAAACTCAAACCAAAAGATATGATCGTGTTTGATCTTGACGGCACTCTCACGCCGACCAAAGCTCCTATGGACTCGCAGATGGTTGTGTTGTTCACGCGATTGCTCGCCATAAAAAAGGTTGCGGTTATTGGCGGCGGCAAATATGGGATTTTCAAGACACAGCTTCTCCAGCAGTTAAAAGCTCCCAAATCACTGCTTAAAAATCTTTTTTTATTTCCCGCCACTGCTACTTCTTTCTATATATATAAATCCGGTTGGGAAAATGTATATGCCCTGCATCTGTCAAAGACGGAAAAAGATAAAATCAAAAAAGCTTTTCATGACGTGTTTCGAGACATCGGGTATATACATCCCAAGAAAATATACGGCAGAGTGATTGAGGACCGTGGCACTCAAATTACATTTTCAGCATTAGGTCAGGATGTAGTTGCCATGCTTGGAAAAAAGCGCGGAGTCGCCATGAAAGTAAAATGGCTACACGAGAATCGTGATCTGAAAATGAAAATCGGAAACATGATGGCAAAGCTCCTGCCGGAATTGGAAGTGCATGTTGCCGGATTTACTTCTATTGATATAACGCGAAAAGGCATTGACAAGGCCTATGGATTAGAGCAGATAAAAAATCATTTGCATGTGAATATAAAAGACATGCTCTTTGTGGGCGATGCAATTTTCCCCGGCGGCAATGATTATCAGATTGTGAAAACAGGCGTTGATTATATCTCCGTGAGCGGACCTGTCCAAACAAAGAGTATCATTCGTGGGCTTCTTAAGCAGAGATAAGTTGAGACTGTAGAAAAACATTGTATTGATAAAATTGTGTACAGTATGATACATTTTTTATACGCAGTAAAGAGTTCTTTAAGATAATCAACATAAGAATATAAGGATGGAGGGGTTATGTCTGCTTGGCTGGTATTGGTGATTACTGTGGTCGGTATTGATTGTTTTTTAGCTGGTTTCTTGTGGTATCAAGTTCGAAGGCAGAACAGGGCGTGTGAGGGTCTTGGCAACATTTTGCACAGGCAAATGAAAACAATGGAAATGGCTTACGAATCAGGCGATATGGAGCGTTTTAAAGACGCCCAGGAACACGCTCGATTTATTGTAGGTATTGCAAGATAATGTAGTGTTGCCCTAATATTTTGCATGATTACATCACATGAGTTTTTCATGTGATTTTTTTATGGTATATCATTGATACACATTTCATTATCAAGTATTATATGATCATGAGCATTGAATTTATTATTTTATTTATTATAGTAATCGCTGGCTTTGCCGGCATGTTTTGGTTTCTGGCGCGTTCTCGCAGTAGTTCACAACCCTTACCGCAGGACAATGGCACGCTTTTGATGTTGCAAAATCAGATCAATGAGGTCACGCGTATGCTTGATACGCGTTTGTCAGAATCGAGCCGTTTGATGCAGGGGCAGTCTGGGGAGAGCATGAAAATAATGCGCGAAGTGACCGAACGCGTGACCAAACTTGATGAAACCAACAGGCAAGTGGTCGGCTTTGCCGAACAGTTAAAAAATCTTGAAGACATATTAAAAAATCCCAAACAGCGGGGGATTTTGGGCGAGTATTATTTGGAAACACTTTTGAAAAACGTATTTCCGCCGGGCATGTACCAGATGCAATATAAGTTTTCTGATGGAGAGATTGTTGATGCCGTTATTTTCGTGAAAGACAAAATCATTCCCATTGATTCAAAATTCTCTTTGGAAAATTATAATCGTATCCGCGAGGAGCATGATCCCGCGGAGCGCGAGCGGCTTGAAAAAGTGTTTAAGCAGGATCTCAAAAACCGCATTGACGAGACATCAAAATATGTGCGGCCTGAAGAAAATACCATGGATTTTGCGTTTATGTTCATTCCGGCAGAAGGGATTTATTATGATTTGCTGGTCAATCAAGTAGGCAACGTGAAAGTAAATACACGGGATTTAATTGAGTATGCCTTTATTGAAAAAAAAGTTCATATCGTATCGCCCACTACGCTTTTGTCTCACTTGAAAATGGTAATGCAGGGACTTCGCGCGCTCCAGATAGAGGACTCGGCAAAAGAAATAAAAAAACGCGTGGAGGAATTGACCAAGCATTTGCAGAGTTACGACTCATATATGAAAAAATTAGGGGGGCATTTGGGAACCACGGTAAGCATGTACAACAGCGCAAACAAAGAATTTGGAAAAATAGATAAAGATGTCTACCGTATCACGGGAGAGCGCACGGGCGTGGAGCCAATGGTATTGCAGGCTCCGGCGGAAGCGGAGGAATGATTGCGGATGCTTGCTTTCATATATAATATCTGTTATTTTCATATTATGTTAAGTGAATTCATATCAAAAAAATTAAAAATAGCGCGGTATAAAATTCTCCAAGATGGGAGGTATTTTGGTGAGATTCCAAATCTTACAGGCGTGTGGGCGAGTGCAAGCAATCTGGAAGATTGCCGCAAAGAGTTGCAAGAAGTTTTGGAGGATTGGATATTATTGAATATAAAAAATGGCCATAAGATACCGGGTTTTGAGATAAAAATGGATCGCCGTCATCTTGTAAGGCATGTCTAAAAATATCTCTTCTCAATTAAAGAGTGGGAAGGGATATAATTTTTTATGCTTGCATTTTTTAACGTACTCACGCGCAAGAAAGAATTATTCAAGCCCATTCGAAAAACATGGGCTGGTTTGTATACGTGCGGGCCGACGGTGTATAACTACGCGCATATTGGAAACTTGCGCACGTATATATTTGAAGATGTCCTACGGCGCACGCTTGAGTATTCAGGATACAAGGTGCGCCATGTGATGAACATTACCGATGTGGATGACAAGATTATCCGCGATGCGAAGGCGGCAGGTGAGACGATTTTTGATTTTGTAAAGCCGTATGAAGAAGCGTTTTTCAAAGACCTTGCAATGCTGAATATATTGCCTGCAACAAAATACGCAAAAGCCACGGATCATATTGCCGATATGGTAAAATTGATCCAGACACTTCTCAAAAAAGGAATCGCATATCAAATGGACGGTTCTGTATATTTTTCAATCAAGCAGTTCAAGCCGTATGGGAAATTAAGCAGGGTGTCTTCTCGCAGATTGAAAACGGGCGCGCGTATGGATAGGGACGAATATACAAAACAAAGCGTGCAGGATTTTGCATTGTGGAAGGCACAAAAGGAAGGGGAGCCGTCATGGAGTGCGCCGTTTGGAAAGGGACATCCCGGCTGGCACATTGAGTGTTCGGCGATGTCCATGAAATACCTCGGCGCTACTTTTGATATTCACGCAGGTGGCGTGGACTTAATTTTTCCCCATCATGAAAATGAAATCGCGCAAAGCGAAGGCGCTACGGAAAAACCATTTGTCCGATTTTTTATGGAAGGGGAGCATTTGCTTGTTGACGGCGAGAAGATGTCAAAGTCATTGGGTAATTTTTTTACATTGCGGGATTTTGAGATAAAGAAAATCAATCCGTTGTGTTTTCGTTATTTGGTCCTTATGAGTCACTATCGCTCAAAATTTAATTTTACATGGGAGTCGCTTGAGGCGGCCAAACATTCGTTAGAGAAGTTGTATGATGTGGTGCGTACACTTAAATCGCAAGGTAGCAAAACCAATAGATTAAAGAAAAAACTTTTACTTACAAGTTATCAAAAAAAAATTAAACAAGCGCTTGCCAACGATCTCAATGCGCCCAAAGCCGTTGGCATAGTGTGGGACATGATTCGGGCATACCGCAAAGCGCCGGAACGTTTTGACGCAAAGGAATTACTTCACATGCTTTATGATGTTGATCGCGTGCTGGGGTTTAGATTAAAAGACATTGAATCGGGAAGTATCCCGCCGATGATATTTGAATTAGCGCAAGAGCGAGAGATGTGGCGCAGAGCAAAGGATTGGAGAAAAGCTGATGAGGTGCGCCAAAAAATAAGTGAAGCGGGATACATTATAAACGACACACCCGATGGGCCAAACATTAAACAGATGCAAACATAAAGAATATGCCCGAATTTATGTTGTGTGCATACGTTAGTTTTATCTGCGTGATAAGGCATGCTATGCTATCAGCATATGAATAAAATTTTTGTATTAAAAATCCTTGTCACGTCAGTCTTTATTTTTATCGCGATTACGTTTGTTTTTCCCTTGCACTATTCCTTTGCTCAAACGTCCACCTCCACTCCTGTCTTTCAAGATCATTCAGCTCTCATCAAACAACTCCAGGCCCTCATCATTTCCCTTCAAGCTCAAATCAGTGATCTTAAGGCAAAACTGGAAATTACCCGCACAGACCTTGCCGAGGTAAAAGAAGAAGTCCGGATCTCGCGCAACCTCTTTCTGGGAATCAGCGGCGATGACGTCAAACAACTTCAAGAAGTATTAAAACAAGATCCCGAAATTTATCCCGAAGGATTAGTAACGGGATTCTTTGGACAAAAAACTGCAGCTGCTGTTAAACGCTTTCAAGAAAAACATGGCATTGAAGCTATCGGTTCCGTGGGACCCAGGACACTTGCAAAAGTTAACGAATTGATTACCCGAGGAGCAGGGAAGTCGGGGGTGATACCGCCGGGATTAGAAAGAAGATTTGGCATAACAACCCAAGAACAAATACAATCCTTACCAACTCCTTCGGGAACAATCCCCGCGCAGCCCATCGGACATACGGGGACTACCACGATTCCGGCGGTACCGGCAATATCATCAACAACCACGGCAAGCACAACGATTCCTACCACTTCTTCATCTCCTGTTCCTTCTGTAAGTACATCTCCTGTTCCCCCTCCTTCCAATACACCCATACCTTCGCCGTCGCCAACATCTGCTTCTCCATCAAGTCCTTCTCCATCCCCAAGTGCTGTGGCAACTACGACAACATCAACGACCGACACTACTGCTCCCTCATCAGCCACCAATCTTACGGCCACTCAAGTAAACAACTGGTATGCCATTAATCTCTCTTGGTCCGCCTCAACTGATAATATAGGTGTAGTTGGATACAAGGTATATCGCAACGGCGCGCAAATTTACAGCGCCGCCACCAGTTCAAGTCTCTCTACGTTGAGATATTGCGACTGCGCTTGGAACAACCCTCCCAGCACTATCACGTTTGGTACTACTTACGCTTATACAGTTTCCGCTTATGATGCCGCAGGCAATGTATCGCCACAATCAAGCGCGGCGTCGGTGACGCCAATGGGAGAGACGACAGCATCTTCTTCTCCCTCATTAAGCCCAAGTCCATCTTCTTCGCCTGCACCTTCTCCTGCCTCGTCGCCCCTTGCTTCCATTGGTACGGTGAAATGGACTCACAGTGACGGCGGTGAGGTTGCCATTGGTCAAGACGGTACGATTTATATGCGATCACTGTATGATTCTAATTCCAAACTCTATGCGCTTAATCCTGCTGACGGAAGTGAAAAATGGGTTTTTCCCTATCCTTCCTCTGCCGGTCGTTTCGCTTTTCCCGCAATTGCAGGAGACGGGACCATTTATACCGGTTCCTTTAGCGGTAGTAATAATAAACTTTTTGCAATTAATTCGGATGGAAGTCAAAAATGGACATTTCCGCTTGTGGGGGTCGTCTATGGCGCGCCAGCTATTGCGGCAGACGGCACGATCTATATTGGTACGGGATATAATGCAAAATTTTATGCAATTAATCCAGATGGAACCGCCAAGTGGAATTTTACGGCCTCAACGAGTGTAATTTACGGATCTCCCGCAGTGGGATCGGACGGAACAGTGTATGTGGGCGGAGCGGATAATGATGGAAAATTATATGCATTAAATCCAGATGGAACGCAGAAATGGACATTTGTCACAGCGGGGGCAATCTATTCAACGCCTGCTATTGGGTCCGATGGTACCATATATATCGGATCATACGACCACTATTTATATGCCTTGACTCCTGCGGGTAAACTTAAATGGTCGTTTATGACGGGAAAGAGGATTGGATCTTCTCCGGTGATTGGAGGTGGCGGAACTATTTATATTGCGTCCGATGACAATAAACTCTATGCGGTTAATCCTGATGGAACTAAAAAATGGGATTTTGTCCTTACAACGGTTTCCGATGGATCGGTGTCAATTCCTGCAGTTGGAGCCGATGGTGTTATCTATATAGGAACAATGGATGCCTCAAATACATTGAGAGCGGTGAATGCTGACGGCACATTGAAATGGACATTTACTTCAGGTTCCCAGACATCCTTCTCGCCTGCAATTGCAGGCGACGGCACCTTGTATATCTCCGACTTCGGAGGGAAGGGACTCTCCGCGATCAACACCAGTTCATTTGGTCTTATTAATTCACCGTGGCCGCGTGCTCACAAGAATAATCGCAACACAGGGTTAATCACTGATCCTATTTCTCTTTATCGTCCATCACAAGATATGGTTGCGTCTTTATTGCAATCAATATCCGTCATCTTAAAAACGCTAGGACGGTTATTAAATCGTTAAAATATATGGGAATATAATTATTTCTCCTACTACATCGGTAAACCAAAAAGCCCTCGTTTTCCATGGAGTGGATACGAGGACTTTTTGTATATGATATATACTATATCTATTTAAGACGCAGTATAATGTAACCTCTCACGCCTTTGTCATTCCCGCTTCCGCGGGAATGACAAAAAGAGTGAAGATAAAGGGAAAAATGGGGGGCGTGAGGGGTTACATCATAATAAAGATGATGTATTTTTCTCTCATAGGCCATTTTTTATGTTTTAAGATTTACATCATTTTTCCCCATGACATGCACAAGATATGCTCTTTTTTTATTGAAAAGCGATTGGTGCGGGGTTATGCTGGATGTACTTGTTATATAAAATGAAAAATAAAACGAGCGAACAACATATTTCACCAGGCGCGCGCATGCCGCCGCAGAGTAATGAAGCCGAGATGTCGGTGTTGGGTTCGCTTATGCTGGATAAGGATGCGATCTATGGCGTGGTGGATGCTCTCTCGGGCAAAGATTTTTATAAACCTCTGCATAAAGAAATCTACGAAGCAATGCTTGATCTCTACACCGGTCGTGAACCGATTGATGTATTGAGCGTGACAAACCGCCTGCGGGAGCGCAAAAGTCTTGCCGAGATTGGTGGGTCAGCGTATGTGACATCACTTGTCAATACCGTACCCACGGCAAGCAATGTGGCGCATTATGCTTCTATTGTCCGCAAAAAGCGTTTATTGCGCGATCTCATTGAGGCATCGCACCATATTGCACAGCTTGGGTATCGGGAATCGGAAGAGGTTGAAATGCTTATTGACGAAGCAGAGCAAAAAATTTTTAGCATTGCAAAAGATTCGCTCCATCAAGAATTTTTTCCGGTCAAAGATGCGCTTGAGTCGGCGTGGGAACGGATTGAGAGACTGCATAAAGGCGATGGAGCTCTGCGCGGCGTACGGACCGGTTTTAAAGACTTGGATAATATCTTATCGGGATTGCAGAAATCCGATCTAGTGATTCTTGCCGCGCGGCCAAGTTTAGGCAAGACTTCGCTTGCGCTTAACATTGCGCGTAATGTAGCAGTTGATGAAAAAAAAGCCGTTGGTATTTTTAGTCTTGAAATGTCGCGCGAGCAATTGGTTGACCGGCTTATTTCATCGGAGGCAGGAGTCGATTCATGGCGTTTGCGCACCGGACGGTTGCGTGGCGAAGGATTGGATAATGATTTTACACGCATACGCGATGCAATGGGCATACTGGCAAGCACCCCGCTTTTTATTGACGATACGTCTTCACCGACCACCATGGAACTGCGGGCAAAAGCGCGGCGTTTGCAGGCAGAACATGATGTTGGTTTGATTATCATTGATTATTTGCAGTTGATACGGGGACACGGATCAACAGAAAATCGCGTGCAGGAAGTATCGGAAATTTCACGCAATCTTAAGGGTATGGCAAAAGAGCTCAATGTGCCGGTGCTTGCTTTGTCCCAGCTTTCGCGCGGAATAGAAATGCGAGGCCCCGCGGCAAAGCCAAAACTTTCGGATCTGCGCGAAAGTGGATCAATAGAGCAGGATGCGGATGTGGTAATGTTTATTTATCGCGAAGACAAAGTAAAAGAAGATTCGGATAAAAAAAATATCGCTTCTATTATGATAGAAAAACACCGCAACGGCCCTACCGGATCCGCGGATTTGTACTTCCACGAAGAAAGCACCACATTCCGCAATATGGAAAAGCATTTGGAAAATCCGGTGGAGTGGAGTTTGTAAAAAATAAAAAGTTAAAAGTCAAAATGCAAATAAAGTTAAGTCATCCTGAACGAAGCGAAGGATCTCTTTATGCCGTACTATGTTTATATCGCAACTAACAAACGTAACACAGTACTCTATGCGGGCATAACGAATAATTTACAAAATGGCTTGTGTGGTACAATACCGAGAGGCCGTATTTGGGGGCTTGGCCTAAAATCTCCCATGCAGTTTATGCTTACTCACTCATCTGCTCGGCTGGAAAAGTTCAATATGTGGTGGACGGATACAAAGAGTTGTATTTTATGTTCCTATCATATATTCTTAAAAAGAGAAAACATTTTCATATCACCCATGGCCACTGGCGCTGTAAAAAAAAGAAAAAAGAAACATCCCGATGCTTTTTGGAAACAGCTCGCTCGTTTTTCGTCCGTGTTTGCCAGTATTCCGGAGGCAATAGTCTTTATAGATACTCAAGAAAAGGTGGTGCTGGCAAATCCCGCGGTGGAATTGCTTACCGGTCGCGTGCCAGCCGATGTTATCGGGGCTTCTGTGGCGCAGGTTTTTGCGTTACAATGCGCAAAAGCGGATGCTTCTGGCATCATGCATGAAGCCATAGAGGGGTGGCGCGCAGTGGAATTTCCCGATGAATGCAGTATTATGCATAGTAATGGAAGTCTCATACCGATTATCGCCACGAGCACACCGCTTTATGAAGACGACGGAACATATGCCGGCATTGTATTGGCCATACGTAATATCTCTAAAGATATTGAATTAAAAAATCAGCAGTACGCATTTTTTTCTTTTTCAACGCATCAAATACGCCAACCGCTTGCCTATTTGCGATTAGGGCTAGAGAGCTTATTGAAGAGAAAAGAAGAAATAAATATAACTCATCGGGAGATGCTGGGAGAGCTTTTGGAGGCGGCAATCAGATGTTCCCGTTTTGTTAAAGAATTTCTCGATGTTTCGCGTCTTGAACAGGGCAGAATTGACCTTGCCATGAAAGAGGTGGATGTGCGGGCGCTTATCGCGGAAGTAAGTAAAGAACTTTCCAATTTTGCAATAAGTAAAAATATCTCTCTGCGGTTATTTCCCAGCGATCCCGCGGAAACGCCGCATACGACTCTCAAATTGGCAGAATATAAAATTCAGGGCGACGAAGAGCGCCTCAAAGATGTATTTCGGAACTTGATAGTAAATGCCATTTCTTATAATCGTCCGAAAGGCGAGGTGAGTGTGGATGCCTCACGCGTATCCGCGGATGAGGCGGCAGGACGCGCGGCAATATTACGCGGAAGCGGAGATTTTCAGTCGTATTTCAACATGCCTCCTTCAGCCGAGAAGCAATCCCGCGTGCCGTTCCTTATCATCACCGTGAGCGATACCGGTCTTGGTATTCCCGAACACGACCAGATGTCTATTTTCCGCACTTTTTTTCGCGCAGAAAATGTTAAAAAAGAGGGTATGCAGGGTACGGGACTTGGCTTATCAATAGTGAAATCAATTGTTGAACGATCAGGAGGGCGCATTGGCTTTGAGTCAAAAGAAGGTATTGGCACGACATTTTATTTATTTTTTCCGCTTGAACAAACGCAAGGAAAATGAGAGGATAAAAGATACATTGTGTTTTATTCCTCCCCTAGAATAGGGGAGGCGAGGAGCGAGGTATGAGTGAGGGATATCAACTTTTTCTTTAGGTTCTTGCCCTCACCTATACCACCCCTAACCCCTCCTGCATCAGGAGGGGAACAAAAATGCATCTGCCTCCTCCCCTGAAGCAGGGGAGGTTGGGAGGGGTATGACATCGGAGGCTAGAAGTTGGAAGCTAGAGAGTGGAAAGAATGAGGAAGCAAATTATCATCACTATCCCTCCAGTTTCTAGCATCTGGTTTCCAGTTTCTAGTTTCATACCACCCCTAACCTCGCTCCTCTATCAGGAGGGGGGAAAAAGATATGAAAAAAATACTTATTATCGAAGACGATCGGATGATGTCGCGGATTTTACAAAATCATCTTGCGGGCAATGAGATAAAATTTTTGCTTGCCTCGGAAGCAAATGAAGGGATACAAAAGGCAGAGGCGGACAATCCCGATCTCATTATTCTTGATGTAGCTCTTGCCGGCCAATCAGGTATTGATATTTTAAAAAAAATAAAAAAAATGCCCTTAACCGCCTCAATTCCTGTTATTATTTTTACCGCAATGGATGAAAATGATATTATCGCGGAGGCAAAAGCATTGGGTGCGGCAGATTATATCATTAAAGGAGCTATTCCACTTGAGCAGATATTAAAACGGATAAAAAAATTTATTGAATAAGAATGCCACCCCTAACCTCGCTTCTATGCAAGGAGCGAGGAACAAATTTTGTCTCCTCCCCTATTCTAGGGGAGGTTGGGAGGGGTATGAGTGAGGCGTATCAATTTTTTCTTTAAGTTTTTGCCCTCACCCATACCTCCCCTAACCCCTCCTAAAATAGGAGGGGAAATAAGAACTTCTCCTCATGCCAAATTCCAAATTCCACTATTTATCTATGCCCACATCATTGAATCAACGTCCAAAAAAGAAACTTGAAGAAATGAAGGAGGATTTTATCTGGATCCTCACGCATCAGTTACGGACGCTTATCACTCCCATTAAGCTTTATTCGGATATGCTCTTGACCGATCGCGCGGGCTCGCTCACGGAAAAACAGCGTTCTTATATAGAAGACATCCATCAGGCGGCATCTCGGCTCATAGAAGTAGTGCGCGATATTTTGAATGGATATAGAATTCAAGCAGGGGAAATTGAGATCATGTATGAATCTACTTGCGTGTGTGATATGATAGAGGATATACTAAAAGAAGTGCGTACATTGGAGAGTAATACATCCTGCGATATACGAATAGAAAAATCCGACCAATCTACGCGCCGCATCTTAATTGATCAGATATTAGTCCGGCAGGTTCTTGTTGTTTTTTTAAGGAATGCAATAAAATATTCCCCGAAAGATCGTTGCGCAATCAGTGTTTCTTTGCAATTTGATGATGTAAATGGCGTTGTCTTGATACGAGTGGCAGATAAAGGTATTGGCATACCCAAGGAAGCGTGGCGCCGTATTCTTATGAAACCATTTCGTGCATCCAACGCCCTTAAAATGCATCCTGACGGGCTCGGTTTTGATCTGTATGTGGCAAAACTTATCATGACGCGTCTTGGAGGGAGCATACGGTTTGATTCAAAAGTGGGCGAGGGAACAGTGTTTACTCTCTCTTTGCCTCTGGATCCGAAGCAGTAGAATTTTGAAAAGAAAAGAAATAATACCAGGACTCACGCGCTTGATTCCTCCCCTAGCATAGGGGAGGTGAGGAGGGGTATAGGTGAGGCATATCAACTTTTTCTTTAGGTTCTTGCCCTCACCCATACCTCCCCTAACCCCTCCTGCATCAGGAGGGGAATAAGAACTTCTTTTCATGCCAAATTTCAAATTCCCTATTCTAAATTTTATAGTATGAGCGAAACTAAACCCTACATCCTCCTCGTGGAAGATGATAGATTCATATCACGCGCGTACAAAGACGGCCTTGAGCAGTCGGGTTTTGACGTAGCCACTGCCGCTGACGGCGTTATTGCGATGGAATCGGTAAAAACGCGGATGCCACAGCTCATCTTGCTTGATTTGATCATGCCGGAAAAAGACGGTTTTGAAGTCTTGGCCGAATTAAAGATGAACACTACATTGAAGCATATACCTGTTATTATTTTAAGTAATTTAGGTCAAAGTTCGGACATTCAAAAAGCAAAAGACCTTGGCGCGGTAGATTACGTCATCAAAGCGGACAGTTCCATGCAAGAGGTGATTGAAAAAGTAAAAATATATATGGCACAGCATACGGACAACAACTGACAACTGACAACT
>CAYHZE010000021.1:0-13361 GCA_964361015.1 uncultured Candidatus Saccharibacteria bacterium
TATAGGGGAAATGACTAATTGCCGCGCATGCTTCCAGTCCATATATGGATCCATAACCCACAATGAGCGCTTCTTTTGCACCCGAACGTTTTTCCGCGCGTTTTCGTTGTTCAGAATAATTATAAAAATGCTCCCAGTGTGCGATATGCTCAATGTTCAGATCGTGGTGCAATTCGCAGAATGTTGAATAAAAAGATAGGGCATGCGTTGAACTCTCTATATTATTTTTTTTATAGTCAAACAACAATTCAATCACATGATTTCCGTCAATACAATCAGGTTTTCCGCAATGCGGACAAGAAAATCCATATTCTTCAAACGCGCCATCTTCAATATACTGCCGACAACCCTTGCGTAAAACTATTTTTTTATCAAATTGATCCCGTTCATCTTCGCAGACGCGGGGAATCACATTGGTAAGAAAATCGGGATCGCCCTTGACCCCGTTTTGTTGATGCACATGCAAACGGATTTGCGCAACATAAGAATCATTTGTTTCTTGTATCCGAGTTGCTTTTGTACGGCGGCCAAACGTAAAACGCCGAAATCCCGCATACCATGGACGATTGTGGGAGATGGCGCCCACACGCATGATACGCTCCCGGCGTTCATTGATACGTATACTTCCGTCCATAGTACGAAGTGCTACTGATGCGCTCTCCAATGCCAACGTGATCTCCCGAAGCGTTGCTTCTTTATAATCAGACGCGTCAAGCGAGGCCTCGGCAATAATGCGATCAATAATGCCATACGTGAGCATATCATCCGCGGTAGGCTGAAGAATATCAATCATAGTCGCAATAGCGTCATCACCATCACTTCGAAAAACAATTGCGGCCCCACCCTTTGGATCAATCACTGAATAAAACGCGCCATTGGATTCGTCATGGCTGTCAAGCATCAAACGGACATCGGCCGGTTGCAATGCAATAGCGCCCCCGCTTCCTCCTTGGCCTACAATGACAGAAATAGTAGGAGTTGAAGTAACAATCATGGTCCGAATGCACTCGCTGATAAGCCATGATTGGAGTTTTTCGGCTGATCGTGTGAAAGGATCTCCTCCAACTGTATCAATAAACGTATGGACCGGCAGATTATTGGCTTCTGCAAAACGTAACATCGCAATCGCAAGAATATAATCATCCGCAGTTGCAAGGCCATAATTATACGCGCTTCGCTCTGCATCGCATGGAGGTGTTTGCTGGGCAATAATGGCAATACGTTCATTTTGAAATATACCGGTACCGACAATACTTGTTTGTTTAAGCAACAGTTGATTTGGTACGGCTTCTTTAGGTAAATCCGAATCAAGTATTATATATTGTCCCCCTGGCGTACGAATCATGGTGGAAAATCCCTCTTGTCTAAGATTTCCCCAAGGAATAAATTCTTTATAAAGCGCATCTACAACATCTTTGCTTGTAATTCGTTTATAGGAACGCAGCGTTTCATACATTTCCAATGCACGATTTTTCTTAAACATACAAATGCTTCCCTTGTGTTATTTATAAAGGTGCGACAATACATACTATCGTAACGAATACAGATGGCTGTGTAAACACATATGCTTATGGACAACATTCCTTCCACGATCGTATATTATTTGTTGTCCATTATTTATATTATTAAAAAAACATAAATTAACTCTGTGTCAATATTGACACATATTTCACTCTCGCGTAGGGTGGATATATTCTTTCACTATTGTCTCCGGCGCATACGCGCAAGAGAGGCTAATAGGGGAAGTACTGCTGGAAAGAAAAGGGCAAGCTACCATAAAAGCTTACCGCTATCAGTTTACCGTCTTCAGCCAACACAATAATGTGGCTGAAAGCGGCAAGCAGTAAGCCGGAAGCTGTGGTAGTAACGACTCTATTCCTAGGCAACGCTAATTTGTGGTGCCTTTTTTATTTTATTTAATAGATAGAATGGTACCGACATTTCTGTTCTTTAACTTGGAAGCCGTTAAAAAGTTCTTATTCAACAGTTCCTTATATCCGGAAAGGATAAAAAAATGGACATTCGTAATAACGAACGGGTTACTTCTCATTTGCAAGAAGTTCTTAAAGGTGAGAAAAAGTTTGAGAATGGCGCCACAAGCTTGACGCGTATGATTTTAGGGGATGGGGTAAAGAGAAATACGCGTGCCGGGCAGACCACATACGAATTCAATTTTTTCCGCGGAGGAAAGAAACATATCATCGGCTGGTTTGACGAGATCAATGATCTCATCAACTTTGTCAAAGATGCCGCCGAGGGAGGTTCTTCCCGGGAAATGGCATTTGTACTCGTTGGAGAACCCGGAAATGGAAAAACTTTTTTCGTCGAATACATCTGCGGTTTGTACCGACAATTCCTCACTCGGCCGGAAAATAGACGGTATACGTTTACATTTGTTAACCTGGAAAAATTGGGGCAGTACGGCAATATTAAGTTTATCCAGTCTCAGACTTTTGAAGACCCCATTATTTTGGCAATGAATCTCTTTGAGTCGGGAGACGCCAATAAGGAATATTTTTCTCGAGCGGGATGTGATGATAAAACTGTAGATCGTCTTTGGATCAACCATCGTCCTCTTGGCGCATGCACCGAGTTTATTTGGAATGATATCCGCACATTTTGTGACGGTGACATTGACAAGATGCTTGAGTGTGTGAAAGTCGTTCCGGTGCCGATTGCCGAAAGTTTGGGAACTGTTACGGGGAAATATTCGGCGCGAGACAAGATTACGTCTTCTGCGACCGACCTTCTTGGCGAAGAGGATTTATCACGACTTTTGAACCTCGCCGATACATCTAACCCTTACAAATATAATGTTCGTAGGGGAGCCATCGCTCGCGTTGCCGGAGGAGGGATTCATTTTTCCGATGAGCTTTTTAAGAATAAAAAGGACCTCGTGCAGATTTATCTCCAGGTGATCCAGAACCGGAATATTGAACTTGATGGCTATCGTTGGCCCATTGATACGGTGATCATCGCGACAAGCAATAACTGGGAGTACAATCGCTTCACGTCTGAAAAAGAAGAGGCGCCAATTAAAGATCGCTGTCGGATATGCTACGTATCGCACAATACGGATTATAAACTACAACAGAATCTGACACGATACGCGATTGGATCTGAAGAAAAGGTTGCGGTCACGGGAGATGTGCTTCATGAAGACCCCAATCTTGATTATGCCCTTTCGGTTGCCGCCGTGTTGACGCGCCTTCCGCATAACGACAAGCTGACCCCGGTTGAGATGATGAAACTGGAAGCCGGAGAGACCGCTGGCGAAAAAAACGTGAAGACCTTGATTGAAATAAAGGAACTTTTGAACGCGAATCCTGATGTCACCAGACGATGGGGACAAAAAGGCATAGGGCACCGTGGTGTGGGACGAGTCATCCAGATTATGCTTGCCATGCCCGGAACCCATGAGGGTAAATGCCTGTTTGCAAAAGACTGCTTCAAAGCTACGGAACGGGAAATTCTTGACTACATCTCTGAAGCGGTTGATCGCGAAAAGTTCTTAAAAGATTTGGGTATTGCCCGGAAGCTCTACAGGAGAGAGATTAAGACATCGATTTTCAACGCATATCGCGATGATCCCCAAGCAATCCGTAAAGATGTCATGGACTATGTGAACATGATCATCGGTATGGATTCTGAACAGTTAGGCCCAGACAAAATTTGGCGATACAGGGATCCCCAACACCCCGACCAGCAGAAATCAATAAAGATAGATGAACGCTTTATAGACAGCGTTGAAGCGCGGCTAGGACTTACGATCAAGGAGCGGAAAGAAACATTTCGCAGTTCCATCCGTAAAATTTATGCACAAAGAAATTCTACGGATCCAAATTACGATTTTATGGATAATGAAAATCTGGTGAAGGCGGTTACCGATGTGCGGTTGGAATCTGATGTCGCCGGGGCGGCAAGTCTGGTGGGGGCTCTCACCAATCGAACAAATGAAGAAAATATGCGCATTTATAACCGCATGATTACGACGATGCGCGACAAGCTGGGGTATTGCCTGACCTGCGCCCCAAAAACAATAGAGTATTATTGCGAAAAAGTTGATGAAGATTAACAAAACCATGTCCCTCTCCTGATGTATGAGAGGGACTTATTTCCAAGAAAATATTTCTGAAATACTTTCTTGGAAGTGAGAATGGATTATCTCAAAAGCGATATTCTGTCATGCCCGCGAGAACGCGAACAAAAACAAAAAGCAGGAAAATAATTTTGAGATAGGTTCTCATGAATAGTATTGATAGCACTTTTATAACTTCATAAAGAGGTAAACCATGGATAATACGCATGTAACCGAGCGTGATAGACAAGGAATGGAACTGGCATTGAATGAAAGGATCGTGGGGCAGGCGGGAATATTACATGAGCCGAGACTCTACGGAAAAACCGCGGCTCTTGAATCTTTGCAGGACCTGATAAAAAAAGATAATGAACGAAAGAAAGACGGATTCCCCCCTCGAATCAGATTCCGGCGGGTACTCACAGAAACAAATAAAGTCATTACAGTGCCTTATGTAGAAGAGCAACAATTGGTGCATGGACAATTTGAGCCGAGAAATATTGAAAAGCTTGAATCCTTATCAGAAATCTCTTCCCTCACAACACGGATACAAGTAGCAAGCCTTCCTAATGATCCGGATATAACAGAGAATCCAGGACATGGCGACGGCGATGTAGGGGATGTGATTGGACATCTGCCCATGCCTGTCAGCGGAGGTGATGACGATGAGGGTGATGATGATGGGGATCAAGGAAATCAGCCGGGGCCTGGTCCGGGCGACGACGATGCGGATCATACGCTTGAAGAAGCTTATGAATTAGGAAAAAGATTGATGGAGCGGCTTAAACTTCCAAACTTGAAAGAAAAGCCGAAAAAAGTGCCGACCGAAGAATACACCTATGATCTCACGGACCGGCACAAGGGTTCCGGACAGGTCCTTGACAAAAAAGAAACGCTGAAGCGCATTGTCAAAACCAATTTGATTCTCGGCAGGGTGGATAAAGATACGCTTGACACCACAAAAATGGTGGTAGGACCCGGCGATAAGATATGGCGAGTCCTTTCCCAAGAACGGGTGTGGAAAGCAATGGCTATGGTGGCTTTTCTCCGTGATTGTTCAGGATCAATGTATGGGGACCCGACACGGGCGCTTGTGGCTCAACATCTCATGATTTACGCATGGCTTTTAGTGCAATATGAACACAGAGTGATTCCGCGATTTTTTGTGCATGATCATGCGGCACAAGAAGTGACTGCCAAAGAATATTTCGGATTTAATTCCCGGGGAGGCACGTTTATCGCTTCCGGTTATAAAAAAATCAACGAGGTGGTGGATGGCGAAGGACTTGAGAGCCAGTACAATATCTATGTATTTCAAGGAACAGACGGTGATGATGGCGATTTTGAAGGCGAAGTTGCGCTCCCGGAACTCAAAAAAATCTTGCGATATGCGAGCCGCATGGGGATAACATTGTTTAAGCACCCGTGGTATGGAGGCCAAAATCGAAAGACTACGGTTGAAGAGTATCTTGAAAAAGGAGAAATTCTCAAGCGAAGAGACATCTTGCGCCTCCATATCATGCCACAATTCTACAATGTGACCGATCAGATGAATATTGACGCGCTCAAGATACTGATTGCACAAGATTAAACGTTGGGAATCGAACTTCTCACGGGAAGTCCGATTCCCGTATATCTTTCAAAATGAGAGACATACCAAGGAAAAAAAGGAGGAAACATGGAACTTCTCACTCAAACAATGAAGAGCGAGATGGAGACATGCAAGAAGAGAGCACGAGATGCAGGCCTTCAATTTCAGGACAATACCCTGGAATATATCGTGACGAACCAAGATTTGCTGGAATTAAGTCCTCGAGTGATGATCCCCACCTTGTATGACTATTGGGTGCATGATGTTGAGGTGCATCGGAATAGATGGCATTATGATGCCTATCCCAGTAATCCCTACGAGACAGTGATCAACACCAGACCCCCCATTTCATACTATAATCAGGACAATGCTGATTGGTTCAATGTGTTGATCTTTTATCACGTCCTGGGACATATTGATTTTTTTCAGAACAATGTGTTTTTTCGCGGCACATGGAACGATGATTTTTGCGGTCAAGCTTTGGCAGACAAACGGCTTTTGAACAGCATCCGCTCGGAACGCGGAGAGGAAAAACGATGGGTAGATTATGTGATTGAATTTGCGCGCGCGATTGATAATTTAGTGGGGTATCATCAAGAATTAGCGCAAGAGGACAGACGGGAACAGGCCAAGATTTTTGGCGCATTTTCTGAAAAAGTGAATTTTTATTTCGGGCCCTTCCTGAAAGGACTCCACGAGCAAAAACAAATTGAGCTTAAATTCTATGCCGACGAGATAGCGCGGTATAATCGTTGTGTCGCCGAGCTCAAGAAACAACAAGGAGAGATTGCGTTTTTTGAGGATAATTTTTTGAGAAGCAAATTCCCTGAATTCAATAATGTGTTTAAGAAGCAGAAAGAAAAGGATGAGAAGCCAAAGCCCAAAGATATCTTTCAGCACCTGATGGATCATTCTGACTTTCTGAATAAAGAAGAAAATACATGGATGCAGGAGGTCATGCAGGTTGTTCGGAGAACATCTCTTTACTTTCAGCCGCAGACGAGAAGTAAAATCTCAAACGAAGGTTGGGCAAGTTTCTGGCATCAGAAACTTTTCTTGGCTGACGAGAGGATAAAAACCCATGAAGCGGACTATGCCAAGGTGGATTCAGGCGTTACCACAGATCCGCGGCTCGGCATCAACCCGTATGCCGCAGGTATGCATTTGTTTGAATTTATTGAAGACATGGCGCGCAAAGGAAAACTCTCGCCACAATACCAGTTGTTGCACGGCATAGAGGAACGAAAACAATACGATCAAAACTTCGGGGACGCTTATGGAAAACAGGCCGTCTTTGAAGCAAGAAAATATTGCGATGATTACCTTTTGGTAAATTTCCTCTCTGATGAAGATTTTCAGGATTTTGTTGACCGCTACAAACTTTTTGTGGCGGGAACTCGACCGAGCCGCACAGAATGGAACATTGCTGAAGTCTACATTAAAAGCAAGAGTGGCAAAGACTACCGCCGATTGCTTAATAGAGCATTGTACCATCCTCCTAATATTGATTTTTCCGGGCAAAAAGCAAAAGACGGCGAACTGTACCTTGACCATGTGTACGAGGGCAGGTCGTTCTTCAAAAGATATATCGCATCAGTGCTTATTGGCCTTGAATTTTTTTGGGGACGTCGGGTGAAGCTTGAGACGACCGAGTATGAGCAAGTGCAGCCCATAGACCAGTGGGAATGGTGGCGGAGAGGAAGACCACCACTCAAATATAAAAAGATCAGAGTCCTTTACACATGCGAAAGAAAACAGGTAACGCGGACAGTGATGGGTTTAAGTAAGCCCGGATATGATTATGAATAATGCCGCTTGATCTCTGCGGATTAGGATTCCTCAACGTACTTCGTAGCGTTTGGCTACGGGATTCTGAACTCTATGTCCTCTGTTCTTACACTAAAGCCAGCTTGTTCTTCTTTGTAGAATAGATAGAACGCTGGCTTTTTTAAAGGCCGCCTGCGCGTGCAATGCAAGGGCAGATCAAAGATTGCGTATGCACGAAATCGTGGCAATCAAAGGAGAAAAAATGCCAGACGTAAAAAATATTCTTGGATACCTTGAGTCTGAAATTGAGAAAAAAGAAAAAAGGATAACGTTAAATTTTGAAGAATATCTGGATGTTGTCGGGCGCGAGCCGGAGCGAGTATTACGGAATATCTTCCAGTTATTCTACGATATGGTAAAAATCTATGTAGGCGAAGGAGTGGATGAATATCCCGACGATCCTGAATCAATTGGTTTTGTGAAGTACGATTGTACAAAAATTTTTGCCGAAGGCGCTGATAATCCTTTCTTTGCCGATCGGCTCTTTGCCAATAGATTCATACGCCAAATTGAGAGCCTGCGCCAAGGATTCCAACAAAACCGCATCTATGCTTATGACGGCCCCTCGGGATGCGGGAAGAGCACGTTCTTGAATAATCTCTTAAGGACGTTTGAGCATTACACAGATACCGGAGAAGGGCGAATCTTTGAAATCATGTGGGAGATTGACGAGAGCCTATTTTTTTTGGGCGCTGAAAGCCCTCAAAAATTGATTGTCCACTGTCCGAGCCATGATTATCCAATCCTTATCATTCCGAAAGAACATCGCGCAGACCTCCTGGATCGATTGCTACTTGACGGAACAGAGATAAAAAAAAGAATTTTCAAAAGCAAGGACTATGAGTGGATCTTCAAGGGAGAAGTGTGCACTATCTGTAAATCTATTTTCGAGTTTGCTTCGGAGAGACTCGGATCTACCAGTAACGTATTGAGTATGTTGAAAACAAGGACTTATAAATTTGACAGACGACTGGGAGAGGGTATAAGCATCTTCAATCCTGGCGATAGGCCCGCGTTGGGAATGAGCAATGACGGCAGGCCAATGGGTACAATTTTTACGAATAACATTGTTCAGGATGAACTTGATAGACTCTTTGGCGGAGGAAGTGTAAAGTATGTATTCTCCGCATTGGCAAAGACTAATAACGGCATTTACGTCTTAATGGACGTGAAAGGACATAATAAAGAACGGCTTCTTGAATTGCATAATGTCATCAGTGAAGGCGTGCATAAGGTGGGTGATATAGAAGAGCGCGTAAATTCTCTCTTTTTTGCACTTATGAATCCGGAAGACAAGAAAATTATTGAAGACAAGGAAATGGAGTCATTCCAAGGAAGGGTTCAATTCAATAAAACTCCCTATGTATTGGAACCTTCTACCGAAGTAAGTATTTACCGCAGTATTTTTGGAACCGCAATTGACCAGCATTTTCTTCCGCGGATTCTTGAAAATTTTGCGCGGGTAGTCATTTCCTCGCGTATGAATGCGGAGTGCAAGCCGCTGAAGGAATGGATCCCGGATATGACAAAATATAAAAGATACTGCGATGAAAACGGATTGCTTCTGCGAATGGAAATCTACAAGGGGGTTATCCCGGACTGGCTTTCTGAAAATGACAGGAAACGTTTCACCGCTCCCACGAGGCGCACGATGATTGCCGAGGGGGAAAATGAGGGGAGTAAAGGATTTTCCGGCAGAGATTCTATCAAAATGTTCAGCGAATTTTTCAGCCGCTATAGCGCGCGACCGAGCTTGATCAACATGGATAATGTGGACGACTTTTTCAAGCATCGGATAGGAAGGGATCAACGTGACGGATATATACCAAAAAATTTTCTTGCCTCGCTTATAGACTCGTATGATTATACGGTCTTAAGTGAGATGAAAGAGGCGATGTATTTCTACAATAAAGACCGTATTTCTAAAGATATTCTCAACTATCTCTATGCGGTCAACTATGACATTGGAATGGAAATTGAATGCCCCTTTACGGGCGATAAGATACAGGTAACTGGAGAATTTTTGAAATCTATGGCGACTCGTATCGCCGGACGAGACATGAATGATCAGGATGTTTTGAAATTTACGCAGGATATTCAGAAGAAGTATACCATGACGCTTGCCAAAGAGGGGCGCCTTATTGATACGGAACTCTATAATGATTCCTTTGCCGCATATGTAAAAAATCTGAAAGAAAAAGTTCTCCAGCCGTATGTGAATAATGCAAACTTTCGCGAAGCGATCAAAACATTCGGGATGAAAGAATTTGAAACGTTTGATACACGTCTGAAAGAACAAATTTCTATCATGATTCAGAGCCTCATCGATAAATTCGGCTATACGGAACAAAGCGCTAAAGAGGTGTCTCTTTACGTGATAGACAAAAATTTAGCCAAGAAATTTGCGTAACGATTGATACATTTTATACTTCATCCTTAGTATCAAACTTTGTGTGCATACACACAAAGTTTTTTTTATTCATCATGAACCATCTGCCCCATTGCGCTTATTTTCTCTTGAATTAACCGATGCGCGCGCAAATCGGGATCTTTTTTGAGAATATCTTGCGCCGCTTTTCTTACATCTCGGACAAGGTGAGGTTTGGCAAGGGCTGACATGCCGATGAAAGAAATGCCCCATTGTTTCGTGCCTAAGAATTCGCCGGGACCCCGGAGCTTGAGATCAATTTCCGCGAGATCAAAACCATTTTTTGTTTGTACAAGAGCGTCTAAACGGTGTGCGGCCATGCCTCGTTCGCTTGGAAATAAAAAACAGTATGATTGCTTGTCGGCGCGTCCCACACGGCCGCGAAATTGATGGAGTTGCGCAAGTCCGAAATGCTCGGCTCCCTCAATCATCATCACCATCGCGTTTGGCACATCCACCCCTACCTCAATCACGGATGTTGCGACCAGTATGTCAATCTTGTTATCCCGAAAATCATTCATAATCAGGGATTTTTCTTTTGGCTTCATTTTTCCGTGCAACATCCCCACGCGAAAATCAGGAAAAACCACATGCGCCAGTTTTTCGTGTTCCGTGATGACGGTTTTCACTTCTGCCGCAATAAGCGATGCTTGAATTTTTTTGCCGGTTTTCGGCATGTCAGTATTGTCTGGAACTTCAATACGAGGACATACGACAAATACCTGTTGTCCTTGTTTCATTTCTTGACGGATAAACTCATACGCCTCGCCGCGGGCATCAAGATTGACCACGCGCGTGATGACTGGTTTCCTATTTTTAGGCATTTCGTCAAGCACGGATATATCAAGATCGCCGTAGATGGTGAGCGCAAGGGTGCGGGGGATTGGCGTTGCGGTCATGGAAAGAAAATGCGCCTGCTCGGTTTGTGTTTCGTGATGGCGCAAAAGCGCGGCGCGTTGATCTACGCCAAAACGATGCTGTTCGTCCACAATCACCAACGCGAGATTACTGATGCGGATATTTTTTTGCAAAAGCGCGTGCGTTCCCACGAATACCGAACTCTTAGGAAGAATGCGTTTTTCCGATGCCGTATAGATTGCTACACGGATATCAAATGGTTTGAGAATTTTCTCAAGAGTATGAGCATGTTGCTTGGCAAGAAGTTCTGTTGGCGCAAGTACGCACGCGCGCTTGCCGGCACGCGCAGTAAGCAAAAGAGCGGCGGCGGCCACTACTGTTTTTCCCGATCCCACGTCACCCTCAAGCAGACGATTCATGGGAACCGGCTTCTCCATATCTTTGATAATTTCCCAGATAGATCTGCGCTGTGCGTCAGTAAGGGGAAAGGGGAGAGATGCGACAAATTGTTTGATAAGATTCACGTCAGCCACGATACATGAAGCATGATGTTGTTTAACCATTGCCCGCTTATGTAATGAATAAATCTGGATAATAAGCAGTTGTTCAAATTCAAATCGCGCCATTGCGCGGCGCATATCATCCTGACTGCGTGGCGCATGGAGAAAAAGTACTGCATCTTTGAGTTCCAATATATTAAATTCTTTACGAATATCTGATGGCAAAGGGTCTTCCATTTGCTCGCGCAGGGCAATGCAAAAAGAAATCAAATACCTCAACCATCGCGAAGTAATGCCGCGCGTTTCCGGATACACCGGCACGAGCCGTCCCGTATGAATCGGCATTGAACCTTGCGCAAGAGCCTGTGGAGAAATTTTTTCATAACTCGGATTAATCAGCGTCATTCCATTGCCGCGCAATTCCGCTTTTCCCGAAAGATTGATGGTGTCTCCCACACTAAGCGTACGTAGAAGGTACGGCTGGTTAAACCATATCGCTTTCACGATTCCCGTATCATCGGCAATGGATGCATAAATCAGCATGGCGCTAGAGGTTTTCGTGCGAATACGAGAGATACTACGGATCACGCCTTGTATGGTTATTATCTCTTCAGAAACAATATCAATAATCTTTTTTTTATTTGAGAAATCCTCGTAGCGAGAGGGGACATACGTCAAAAGATTATATATAGTATGAATTCCGAGCCGTTTTAATGCAGGCACGATTGCGCGCGCAACTTTTGGCATCTGTTCAATTGGCGTATCTGGGGTAATCATCTCTTTTACTCTACGCATTTCATGGCAATAAAAAAAGCCCCCCATCCGGAATGTGCACGGATGAGGGTTCTATGGGAAGCGCCGCCTTTGATCGCGGCTGTGGAACGCCGACTAAGGGAGCCGGCGCGGTCCAGCTAAGGTAGCAGAGCGGTAACGTGAGGGACAAGCCCATTACCGGCCGCGACCGCAATGACCAAAGAGACAACAAGCACTACCGTCATGATGAGAAAATCAACGACGTGTGCATCGTCAGCAAGCGCCCGGAATCTGCGCCACGCCTCACCAAAAACGGTGGTAAGCACAGCGAAGACTAGCAATGCCAACACTGTCTGGATCACATGCCCAACCATTTGAAATCACCTCCCCTCTCTTTTTACGTTAGAGGCTCTTGCGCCTCTCTGCTTTTCACATTGATAAAAAGCAGAAAAAAAGCATAATATCAAAACTATGTATTTGACTTCTTATTCCCCTCCTAAGATAGGAGGGGTTAGGGGTGGTATTCCCCCTCCTCACCTATACCTCGCTCCTCGCCTCCCCTAGAGTAGGGGAGGAATAGAACGCATGAATTCTGAAATATATATTATCGCACTTTCTCTGCCTTTTATCCTAAATAAAAAAACTATCTTTAGTATACGATTTATTGCAAAGCGTATACAAGCAACCTGTGGATAACATTTCATTCGCATGTCATCATAATTAACAAACCCAAAACGGCCGTTTTGGGTTTGTTAATTATCATTTTGAGACAATTCTTTTGTTGCGCGCCCGCGAGGAATCGGACCTCGATCTTGAGTTCCGCAAACTCATGCTCTATCCATTGAACTACGGGCGCATTTGTCTATCAACATTGAGAACATATTTATTCTACAACATGCGCCGTTAAAATCAAGGTGGCTTAAAGTAACCACTCACATCCTTGTCATTCCCGCGGAAGCGGGAATCCAGACCCCCCCTTGTTTGTGAAGAAAACCTGGATTCCCGCTTCCGCGGGAATGACAGAAAAGAATAAAGATAAAAAGGAAAACAAGGAGTGTGAGGGGTTACGGCTTAAAACCCAATAATCCGTGTGATCTGATGCGCCGCAGAATCTTTTTGCTCTTTTTCGGGAAGATAACGAGCAATCGTACGTTTCACAACATCCGGATCCACTCCTTCAAGCCGAATATGAACAAGGGGATTGATGGGGCTTGCCGTTTCCAATAAGAGTTCCGGCGCCATCAGGGCGTGGGTAAAAATCCAGAATGATTTGACCCTGCTATAATCAAGCAGTTTATCTCCCATCCATACGCCCCGTTTTTCAAT
>CAYHZE010000022.1:0-12875 GCA_964361015.1 uncultured Candidatus Saccharibacteria bacterium
TGCCTGACCAGCTGTTTTTTATTGATATTCCGGTGGAAGTCGGTCTTGCGCGCACTATGGAAAAACAGCAGGGAAAAAAAGATTATTTTGATACCGAGGAATTGTTGACAAAAATTTATAATCGTTACGTTGAGTTGATTCACGCATCTGAAATTGCGAATAATACTCACTGCATAGTGATTCAGGCGGATAATGCCTCTCCCGAAGATGTGCATGAAGAGATTTGGCATTATGTCCATCCTTTTGTTAGTGGCGTTCATCCATAACCCTCGCGATGTGGACATGGACACCTCACTCCGCTCGGCAACTACGAAAGAAAACACCCTCTCCTTTTTCAGAAAAAATCCATCCCGCGCAAATCAAAATAGCAAGGAGTGTTTTCTTTCGTGGTTTTTTCTTGCATCTCGCAATGAAGTACGCTATTGTTTGTGCGGAGAGAAAAAATAAAAAAGGAGCAACGGAATGCAACGCAACGCATTAATTAGTTTTGATGAATTAACACGTGTATTTGATGACTTGAGGGAAATTGATAGCATAAAAAATATGGGAACCCACGCACTTGAAGAATTTGCTCCGATGTTTCAGGCGGACATATATACCCAAGAAGATACACGCAATTTGTTGCCCTTTTTTACTAATCTCGACAGATCGGTTTATGTTCCTTTAATTTTTGCGCCTGAACTTGTCGGGGCCTTGTGTTCGCGTACAAGCCGCGCGCCCGGTGATTTGCGTTATATTTTTCTCAATGAGTTTTTGTATCCGTTCATCAAACCAGAACGTGATGGGAAAGATACGGACGCGGCGTGGAATGAAAAAGTTCGTTACGGAAAAGAACTTGCATCATTCATTGAATTTTTGCAAACGCATCCGATTCTTGATCTTTTTGCCAATCCGCGCGCGCGTTCGTTTTATGTTAAATGGCTTGCGCAATACGGAGATGACTCAATTGCGCAAATGGCGGGTAGTCATATTGGATTTTGGGGGATTTCCCAGGTTGCCATCAAGCATATCGAAGATCAGCGCATCGGATTGGCACCGATTGAAAAATCAACCCGCTATGTGAACTATTCGCAGAAAGTAAACGGCCATTATCTTTACTACACCGACCCTACGCTCGTGGATTACGGTCTCAAAGAAGAATATGAACGGGTGATGGATAATCTGTTTGACACCTATTCACAGCTTTTGCCGCGGCTAATTACATGGCTCAAGCAGAATTTTCCAGAAGAAAAATCGGGCGTTATAGAAAAAAAAGCGTTTGATACGTTGCGGGGACTCTTGCCGTCATCCACGCTTTCGCAAGTTGCGTTTTTTGGCAATGGCCAGGCATTTGAATATCTGGTGACCAGGTCATTGAAGCATCCGCTCGGTGAAATCCGCTGGGCAGGAGAGCGCGCGTACGAAGAGCTTTTTAACATCACGCCTGCGTTTTTGCGCCGTATTAAAGACGAGATAAAAAGCGAGGTGGCAGAAGAGTATCAGCATTATCTTGCCGGACGCGGGATGCGCATGCAACCGTTTGTCAAGGAATTCGAAAATCCGATCTGGCCCGTGCTACAGCCCGATGTGCGGCTTATAGAATCAAGCGGAGATGAAACGCAGATTATTGCGGGAATGCTCTACGGCGCACCGACATGCCATCTTCCGTGGGAGCGCATACAGGCGGATGTGCGCTTGATGGATACGGAAAAGCGACGCGCCGTCATTGCCGCATATCTCAGAGGGAGGAGCCAGCGTTGGCAGAGAGCGGGGCGTGCGTTTGAGCATGTATATAATCGTTTTGAGATCGTGATGAACATAGGCGCGTATCGTGACCTTCACCGCCATCGTATGCTTTCCCAAGAGCGCCAACATTTCTCGTGCTATCACGGATATGACGTGCCGCCCGAGATCATTGTTTCTGGTCTGAAATCTGAATTTTGCGGCGCGCTTGATCAGATGACGGGCTTATTTGTGAGGATAGCGAGGATTGATCCGGAACTCGCGCAATACGCGACCGCGCTTGCCCACCGTCTGCGGTTTATGCAATGGGAAAATCTCACCCAGTCGTTTTGGCAAATTGAATTGCGTACGATCCCCGAAGGCCATCCGGACTACCGGCATATTGAACAGGAAAAATTTCTGCTTCTTGAAAAAAAGTATCCTCTCATTGCCGAACATATGCGCGTCAATCTGGGCGAATATGATTTTGCTCGTCGTGGCCAGGAAGAAAAAATTCAGAAAAAAATGGAGCAGATGTAATAGCTTCGTTCGCCAACTTTTTATCATCTATTTTTAAGTCCACATGCGATAGCAAGTGGGCTTTTTCTTGTGTTGTTTGGTGATATATACTGTAAGATATGATTATTTCTTTTATCGTCGCGATGTCGGCTAATCGGGTGATTGGCAATGCCGGTAGCATACCGTGGAAACTTCCCGCAGATATGAGGCGATTTCGTGCGCTGACCATGGGCAAGCCCGTAGTGATGGGTAGGAAAAACATTCGAATCAATCGGAAAGGCATTGCCCGGACGTCTTAATATCGTCATGACGCGTGACGCATCATTTCAGGCGCAACATTGTCGCGTAGCAACATCTCGCGATAATGCGCTTGCCGCTACGGGTTCTGCCAAAGAGGTGATGATTATCGGAGGCGAAGAGATATTCAAAGAATTCCTGCCAATCACAAATCGTATCTATTTGACCGTCATTGATACAAAAGTAGAAGGTGATACATTTTTTCCGATAATTGATGGCGCCCAATGGCGTGAAGTTGAGCATGAAGAGCATGTACCCAATGAAAAAAATAAATATCGCTATACATTCATCACGCTTGAGAAAAAATAGTCCCGCCACCGAGGGACTTTTTAATTTACTGGTTCAATGATATACAACAGGTGTAGAGCAATATTATAATATGAAAACAATATCTATCAATGATGCCATCCATAAGGCAATCGTTCTGTCTTCTCGTGAGGTCGAAATAGTGGATCATCTCTATATGCAGAGGTTGCGGTTTATCCGGCAACTGGGGTTTGTTGCGTTTGTGTATCCGTGCGCTACGCATGATAGGTTTTCTCATGCGCTCGGTACGCTCCATGTGGCATCTCTTTTTGCAGATCAACTGCTCATGAACGAAGAATATTCTGTACTCGCGCGTACGCTTAACACGGGCGAAAAAGAATTTTTGACGCGGATAATTCGCATGAGCGCGCTTCTCCACGATGTCGGGCATGCGCCGTTTTCCCATACAGCCGAGAGTGTAATGCCGGAATTAAGCGAGCTTGCCATTCCAGAATCGTGGATGCGTGGTCCCATTGAACCGCGGATCGCTCGGCATGAAGATTATAGCGTATTATTGCTTGCGGGGATGAGCGAGGGGTCTCATGCCGTTATTACGCTAGATGAAACGGAGATCATTGCATCACTCATTCACCACAAATATATTCGCGTGCCGGATTCATGGAGGAATCATTTTTCTCCCGCAATTAACAGCCGAAGTTTGCATGCGGTCATCAAAACAATTATTTCAAGCGACATTGATGCCGATCGGATGGATTACTTATTGCGCGACGCGCATTTTGCCGGTGTAAGTTACGGGCACTTTGATTTGCCGTGGCTTATTTCAAATCTTGGTACTGTTGCAAATGGTGACGGGTACGAGGTGAGTATTTCCGAGACAGGCATTCAAGCTCTTGAGCATTATCTTCTTGCCCGCTATAACATGTATACGCAGGTGTATATGCATAAAACCGTCAAGTGTTTTGATTATTATTTTCACAAAGCAATCAACGAAAAAGAAATTGATTATAAAATTCCCAGCAGTCGTGAGGCGTATGTGGCAATGAGAGATTCAACGCTTATTGAGTTATTATTTGCGGCGGCACAACGTAATTCCGTATCATGGTCGGCTCGACTCGTGAATCGGGAACCGGCAAAACGACTTGCCCGTATCTGGGGAAGCGAAATACAGACAGATGCTATATTCAAACAAATACGCAAAGAATTAAATCACTATGGCGTTCAACCATTTTTGCATTTTACTAGGAGAAAATTCTTTGAACTATCGGAAGACGAACAAGAAGATGGGTCGCAAGAAAAAAAAGGCTCTCTTTTTTCCGGCCTTGCCACCGTTCCTATCGTGGTAGTGCGCAAGCAGTTTGGTATCGTATCTGCCGCACCGCTTTCGGATTACGCATTTATCCTCAAGCGCTATCATGATGACGTATCGGTGGGGGATATCTATGTGTTGAAGGATCAGTACGAAGTGCACAAAACAACTATCCATAGCGTGATTAAAAAATTTCATACATATTCACCGACGGAAACAATTCTCTCCGAGGGTGAATAAACGCGGCATACACATTGTCAACAAATTTTTCACGATCGTGAGAGATTTGTTGACAATGTCGAGGTCATGAGCAGTACCAAAATTGGATTTTGCTTTTTATATAGAAATGGTATGTTTCTTGTATGAAAATACTCGCTATTGAGACAAGTTGCGATGAGACATCGGTTGCGATTGTGGAAGTGAGTGGGTCGCGGCGTCAGCCAACATTTCATGTATACGAACACGTGGTGGCTTCTCAAGTTCAGATGCACGCGAAATTCGGAGGGGTTGTTCCAAACCTTGCTAAGCGTGAACATCAACGATTGTTGGTGCCTTTGACGTTGCGGGCGTTGAAGAAGGCGGGGATGTATGAAAGGTTAAAGCTTAAAACGCAAAACGCAAAAGTACAACTCAAAACTCAAAATTTACTACAAACTATTTTTGAGCGGGAACCAGAACTTCTGTCGGAATTTAAAAAAAAGATTTTTCCATTAGATATACTGGATATTGATGCGATTGCGGTCACCAATGGTCCCGGGCTTGCGCCGGCTCTTTGGGTGGGGGTCAATTTTGCCCGCGCGCTCGCGCTTGTATGGAACAAGCCTGTTATTCCGATGAATCACATGAAAGGCCATTTATACGCGGCGTTTATTCCCGAGGCTGTACATAATTTAGCGTCTTTTCAATTTCCTCGTATTCAATTTCCTGTAATTGCACTTCTTGTAAGTGGTGGGCATACGGAGCTTGTGTTGATGAAAAAATTTGGAAGCTACGCAATCATCGGCGAAACGCTTGATGATGCGGCAGGGGAGGCGTTTGACAAAGTTGCACGCATGATGAAACTCGGGTATCCGGGAGGGCCGGCTATCGCCGCCGAAGCGAGGAAGTTTCAAGATTTAAAGATAAAAAGTTTAAATATAAAACTACCGCGGCCTATGATAAATAGTAAAGATTATAATTTCTCATTTTCCGGATTGAAAACTGCCGTGTTGTATGCACTGCGCGATATGCCAAAACGTACGCGGATGACTTCTATTGTTCCCGCGATGGCAAAAGAATTTCAAGATGCGGTGGTGGATGTGCTGGTGTCAAAGACAATGCGCGCGGCAAAAGAATATGGCGCAAAAACGATTGCCGTTGGCGGAGGCGTGTCGGCAAATCATTTGTTGCGGGAGCGATTATCACAAGAAGTAAAAAAACAATTGCCCAACTCAAAACTCTTTTTGCCTCATGTTTCATTGGCCGGCGATAACGCCCTTATGATCGCGATTGCCGCCGTACTTGACGGCAAGAAAAAAGCTCCGAATACAATCGGAGCTGAAGCGAATTTACGCCTTGATAATTAAAAATGTGTTACTCGATACTAAAACTTTTTCCAGAAACTCCATTTGGACCATTCTTCCAAACTTGGCAATGGTCCGGGATCATTTAATGCGCAGATGTAGTCAAGAATTCCTCGCCATGTCATAATGCATACCTCACATTGTTGCTAACGTTTGCGTTATTTTATCAGAACCCACCTATTTTTATTGCGGCATCCATCATTGCTTTGCCGAGGAACTGTTCGTTACTTTCAGTTTCTCCGGTTGACTGCATTTTATCGTGATCAAGATATGCCGGAGCAAAATGCGTTGGTTTGAGATTCATCAAACTAACAGACTGCGGATTGACCCAGCGATAGAGATTGAGTTTCCAACCCGGTTTGGAATTAGAACCGGATTTTCCGCTTCCGCCGAATGGCTGGCGGTTTACCACCGCACCGGTGGTACGGCAATCATAGAGATTGCCCGCACTGTAACGCAGATCGTCAATTGCTCGCGTGAGTGTATGTATGTCTGACGTGTGTACAGCTCCCGTAAGGCGATAAGGATTATCATTGCATAGACGCATAACCGTTTCAATAAATTCTCGTTGTTCCATGAGGTAGACGGTAAGCACGGGACCAAAAATTTCCTCCATCATAGTGGGAGAGCGGGGATTACTCGTGATGATTATGGTCGGCTCTACCCAAAATCCTTTTTCATTTTTGTAATGGCTTGATCGCGCCCAATGTCCCTCGTTATTCTTGGCACAACCGGCATCAAGAACAGCCACGGTGGAAGGAAGTACGCGCGTGCGCTGAATATATTCGACAATTTTGTGATATTCCTGCTCACTGATAATTGCGCCAAGATAATTGCCGAAATCAGCAACATCGCCGGTTTTCATCTCATTGATAAAACCTGTGAGAATAGGTTTTATTTGTGTCCACTTTTCATGCGTGAGATACAGGCGAGAGAGAGCAGAGCACTTCCGTCCTTGGTATCCGAATGCGCTTTGCGCAATGGCAGTTGCCGCTTCATGGGGATTGGCATCATCATAGACAATCATAAAATTTTTACCACCTGTTTCACCGATGACTTCAGGGAATCCATGGTAGTTGCGTATATTCTTTCCCACCGTCTCAATGAGTTTGTGCATGGTTTGCATACTGCCGGTGAAATGCACATGGGCAAGGGATGGGTTGTTGAGGAGAATACCGCCAATCATTTCTTCGTCGCCATGCAGTACGCTTAGCACATCTTTGGGAAGTCCTGCTTCATGCAAAATCTTGAGCATGAAGTGAAAGGAAAATATGGTTTCGGGCGCAGGCTTGCATACAACTACGTTTCCCATCATCAGTGGCGCGGTGGGAATATTGAGCGCGATTGCGACAAAGTTGTTGGGCGGGAACGCGGCAATAAAACCTTCCCATGGACGATAGTCCATGAAATTAAAATCATTCGCGGAGCTTTTTGGCTGTTCCTGATAGATTTTAGACGCGTAGTACGGATTGAAATTCCAGAAGTCAATTAGTTCAACAACATCAATCATCGCCTCATACGGATTTTTGGAAAAATCTTCCATGACAACTGCTACTGCGTCGTAGAAGTATTTATGCTGGAGCAGATATGCGGCTTTGCGAAAGATATTGAGTCGCATGTGCCATGGAATTTGTTCCCACTCTTTTTTTGCCTGCAGAACGCCTGATATTGCGTATTGAACAAGGGGTTCGTTGGCTATTGCATATTTGGCAAGGAGGCGAGTTGTATCATGAGGCGGCGTACACATGCCGAATGCATTTGAGAGAACTGGTTTTCCTCCGATCCAAAGTGGAAGACTGGGATATGATTGTGGGTTGCGGAGCTGGGCAATTGCGTTTACAAGCTTGTCACGTGCTACACTTTCTTTCTCAAAATCGACCATCGGCGCGTTTTGAAGCTTGGGAATAGAGACGTTTCCGTTCATGTCGCTTCTCCTTTATCCATTTATATTATCTTTTCAAAGGGCTTTATATATGCCATCATAAATCTATCAATCATATTTTGTCATGTCAATAAAAAAAGAATTATCGCCGCAGTATCATCCGAATGAAATAGAAGATCGTATCTATCGGCTCTGGGAAGAGTCTGGATTTTTTAATCCTGACAATTTGCCGAAAACCCATAAAAAGCCGTTTACTGTTATTATGCCGCCGCCCAATGCCAACGGGTCGCTCCATATAGGACATGCGGTATTCGTGACTTTGCAGGATATTATGATTCGTTTCAACCGCATGCGCGGGAGAAAAACGCTTTGGGTGCCCGGTGCGGATCATGCGGGGTTTGAAACGCAGGTGGTGTTTGATAAAAAACTTGAAAAAGAGGGGAGGAGCCGTTTCAAAATTCCGCGTGATGAATTATATGCCGAGATGCTTGCATTCACGCAAGCAAATAAAAAAATAATGGAAAACCAACTTCGTAAGCTCGGCGCATCCTGCGATTGGTCGCGCGAGAAATTCACGCTTGATTCGGATATTGTAGAACAAGTGCAAAAAACATTTGTTGATCTTTATAAAGACGGATTAATATATCGAGGCGAGCGCATCATTAATTGGTGCCGCAAACATCAGACAGCGCTTGCGGATTTGGAGACAAAACACATTGAGCAGGTCGATCCGCTTTATTATTTGCAATATGGGCCATTTGTGATTGCCACTGCGCGTCCGGAAACAAAATTCGGTGATAAATACGTGGTCATGCATCCCAAAGACAGCCGCTATAAAGAATATCATGATGGACAAAAAATTGATGTCGAGTGGATCAATGGTCTGATTACCGCCACTGTTATCAAAGACGAGGTAATTGATATGAGTTTTGGAACAGGGGTTATGACAATTACGCCGTGGCACGATCCGATTGACTTTGAGCTTGCTGAACGTCGAGGGCTTCCCAAAGAACAAGTGATTGATCGCTTCGGCAAACTTCTTCCGATTGCCGGAACATTTGCCGGTATGCGCGCTGATGAAGCGCGTCCTTTGATTGTCGAACATCTGAAACAAAAAGGACTTTTGGTAAAGATTGATGAAAATTATACTCACAATGTTTCTGTATGCTACAAATGCGGAACCGCGATTGAGCCGCAGGTACTGCCACAATGGTTTTTGAAAATGGCGCCGTTGGCAAAAAAAGCGATTGAAGCGGTACAGAAAAAGAACATTATTTTTGTCCCGGCACGATTTAAGAAAGTCTATCTCCACTGGCTCACCAACATCCGCGACTGGAATCTTTCCCAGCAGATTATGTGGGGTATCCGGATTCCGGCGTGGTTTTGCGCATGCACGGGAGAAAAACAATCTGTTATCGTATCTCTGACCGCGCCGAAAAAAAAGTGTGCGGCGTGTAGTGGTGATTGGCATCAAGACCCCGATGTGCTCACCACATGGTTTTCTTCCAGCCAATGGCCGTATCTTGCCCTTGGGTATCCAAAAAATAAAGATTTCAAAAATTTTTATCCAACTGATGTGATGGAAACCGGATGGGATATTTTATTTTTCTGGGTAGCGCGAATGGTGATGTTGGGACTTTACCGCACGCAAAAAATTCCTTTTAACACTATTTATTTGCACGGTCTTGTGCGGGATAAAGACCGCCAGAAAATGTCAAAATCAAAAGGCAATGTGATAGATCCGCTCGGGGTAGCAGAAACGTATGGAACTGATGCGGTGCGCATGGCTTTGATCATTGGCAATCTTCCCGGTAATGATATTATTATTTCAGAAGAGAAAATAAAAGGATATCGCAACTTTGCCAATAAGATATGGAATGCGTCGCGGTTTATTTTAATGCATGTGCCAACAGAACCACAAAAAAATAAAATAAAATTTGGCAAAGCGGAGCGCATTATGCTCGCAAAATTAAAAAAACTCATTCGTGATACCACGTGCGATATGGAAGCCATGCGCTATCATCACGCGGCCGATCGTTTGTATCATTTTTTTTGGCATTACTACGCCGATAAAGTGATAGAACATATGAAGCCAAAATTGGATTCGGATGATGGGACGTTTGAGAAAGAAACCGCCAAGGCGCTTCTGCTTGAGTTTCATCATACACTGATGATCCTCCTGCATCCTTTTATGCCGTTTATCACCGAAGAGGTTTGGGCGCAGATGCCCGGAGAAAAAAAGAATCTTTTAATTATCGAACCATGGCCTCTCTACTAGTTTCTGGTTTATAGTTACTAGTACTCCATTAACTTAATTTTGACTCTTTTTTTGTCATTCCCGACTTGATCGGGAATCCAGATTCTCTTCGGAAATAAGGGAAGGGTCTGGATTCCCGCATGCCACGGGAATGACAACGACAGAATAATAAGAGGGTCAAAATTAAGTTAATAGAGTACTAGAACCTAGAACCTATCCATAATGAACACCGCGGCGCTCATTGGCACTAATGCAGGTTATCTTTTCCTCACGTTTCTTCCACCCCTACTGTGGCTGATGTTTTATTTGCGTGAAGATCGGCATCCCGAACCAAAACTTTTGCTATTACTCACATTCATCGGCGGTATGGCATCGGTGGTTATAGCGATTGTAGGCGAGTGCGCGTTTGCACAGCTTGCCATGCAGGGATCATGCAGGGAAGGAATAGACTATATTGGGCAAAACGCCATTGTGCTTTTTCTTGCAATCGCATTTATAGAAGAATACGCAAAATATCTGGTAGTAAAGTTTTTGATATTGCGTCGAGCCGATTTTGACGAGCCGGTGGACGCCATGATTTATCTCATTACCGCGGCGCTTGGTTTTGCCGCTGTTGAAAATGTGCTTTTTATTTTCCCGCTCTTTCACGGAAATCTGTTCTTGGGCCTTGAAATGACCACCAACCGCTTTTTGGGCGCAAATCTTCTTCACGCGCTCTCGTCGGCTATTGTCGGTTTTTTTCTCGCGCGCGCATGGTTTTCTCCTTATCGCCGCCACGCAGTCGCTGTCGGCATCATCATTGCGTCTTTACTTCACGCATCTTTCAATTATCTTATCTTGCTTCACGACGCGTTGCCTCAAGGAACGTTGTATATCGTTCTTTTGCTTGCAATGATGGCAATCATTGTGTTTATAGATTTTGAACGCCTGCGGGGACGGGGCAAATCGGAAGACGAAGCACGAGCTAGGTTATAGGAAGAAGAAAGGTTTTCAAAATTTTCACTACCACTTACCACCTCAAAGCTATTCCCGTCCCCATGTTATCCACAATGGCGGTGATGGGCAAACAGAGTTATGCTGTATGTGAGACAGCAGAAGAATATATTTCGTGGTGTCATTCTGAAGCGTCGCGCAAGAATCTCAACCATTAAGATAAAACAAGATCCAATACGTGCGTTCAGGATGACAAAAGATATTCTCCTTTCTCCTACCGTCTCATATTTATAAAAAGCTTTATCTTTTAATTTTCTTTTTTATGTCAACTTTTTTTGATAAATTAAGCGGCGCAATGCCGCAGGGAAACGAAATTAATTTGGCCGCCAACCGCGCGGCTTCGCGTCTTTCACGGCGGGAAGAGCCGGTAAGAGCGGAGCCGGCAGAAGAGGAGGAAGAGGAGCCAACGCCGATACATACTACTGTGGCGCAAGAACCGAAAACTGCTCTTCGTGAATCGCAAGAAGAGCCATCGGCAGAGGAGGAAGGCGAGCTTACGGTAGATATTTATAACAAGGGCGATGTAATCGTGATTCAATCAACTGTGGCTGGTGTTAAGCCGGAACATCTTGATGTTGGCATTACGGATGACATGGTAACCATCCGGGGACGCCGCGAACGCGCTGATCGGGTAAAAGAAGAACATTACTATTACAAGGAACTTTTTTGGGGCACATTTTCGCGTCAAATCATTTTGCCTGAAGAAATTGAACAGGAGGAAGCAGAGGCAAGTTTACAGCATGGCCTTCTGACGGTCAAACTTCCGAAAAAACGCCATGGCGTAACGCAGAAATTAAAAGTAAAGGTTGTGTAATGAGGATTATACTCACTTTTAACATGAGAATGTAGAAAAATACCCGAACATTGTCATTGCGAGGAGTAGAGATCCCTCGCAAAGCTCGGGACAGGCTCCGCAATCTCTCTCTTGAGGCTATAGATTGCTTGCGCAACGCTTCGCAATGACATCATGGGAGATATTTTTCTACGGTCTCAACATGTATTGCATTTCAGATAAAAACTCCCTATGATATGCGGAGTTTTTTCATCCATTACTTGGAAGTGACCTTTTGCAAATGACAAGGGGTTGTATTCCATACCGACACTCAATGGATCTTTGAAAAAGGAATAATGCATAATGACCGTCTTAGCTTATCAAGAAAGCCATAGCGTCCAATCCGACTTTCCTTCGCTGACGGCAACTCTGCCCAATAGGGGCGGATTTAATTCCGAAGAGGTTTTTTATCCGTTATTATATTGAGACCGTAGAAAAAAATTTTGCCATTGCGAGTGAGCGAGAGCGATCGCGGCAATCTTACCACTAATTCATATATAAATGATCTCAAGGCAAGATTGCCGCGTCGGAAGCCCTCCTGGCAATGACAAGTTGGGGGTATTCTTTTACAGTCTCATATTTGTATATAAGTTTTTTGCCCATTGAAAAATACATCACAATATAAAAAAAGGACAATCATGCTACCCGAAGAACTCTATGACGTATTTTATGTCACCCAAATTACCAAGGCAACGGCGCTTCAGCATCTTGTGGCGGTTGACCAAGTGCGTGTGGAAGCGTGGAAATGTTCGGCAACTCATCGTCACAATGAAGCGGAAACTGTTCTTTTCATGGAGCAAGGATCAGGTTATGTGACGATCAATGAGGAAAGACATCTTGTGAAAGCCGGAGATCGGGTGTGCATTCCCCGCGGCACGTGGCATAATGTCTCAACATTTCAAGATGGACTCATATTTATTTCAATCCAATCTCCGCCCATTCACGATGAAGCCGCCGGTCGACATGACCTAGAACAATTTTCCGATCTTGTCAGAATGTCTCAATCTGCAGAAAATGCGGTTCATTTCTAAATTACATCTCAAATCCTTATGATTCCTCATCTTTTAATAAAGTAAAAATTGGGAATTTTTTTAATGTCCCAAATTTGGGAGTAATACCCTGCGCTTCCAGCGCATCGTTTCAACATGATAGTATTGCCTCATGGCACAATACTATCGAAAGACAAATCATACGACCTTATCATATCGTCTGGATCATGAAATATCGCTATCCTGTGCTCGTAGGCGACATCGCAGTAT
>CAYHZE010000023.1:0-12592 GCA_964361015.1 uncultured Candidatus Saccharibacteria bacterium
GAACTGCAAATTTTTAATCACGAATTAAATCAGGAATTCAAAAGTTGGTAATTCAAAATTGCGTAAGCAGAGGTGATCATCTCTCTTGGCTGACGATTGCTCGTCGGCTCATGCCCCCGTATAATCGCATAAAAATGTATGCGATCGTGAGGTTGCACCGGATAGGAGTTTTTCTCCCGCAGTGGTTACCCATTGCGGCTGTGGGCTCTTACCCCACTCTTTTCACCCTTACTGCTTACGCAATTTCAAATTACTAACTTCTAATTTCCAATTATAAGAAGTTAAGAATTAATAGTTAGAAATTGCGTAAGCAAGCGGTATTGTCTCTGTGACACTATCCCGCTGCTTACGCAATTTCGAACTGCAAATTTTTAATCACGAATTAAATCAGGAATTCAAAAGTTGGTAATTCAAAATTGCGTAAGCAGGGCGGCCGTTAGCCGCTATCACTTTTGTGCCATATGAATATGAGCACAATGATGTTCGGACTTTCCTGACCTTGGATAATAATGCACCCAAAGCCCGATCACCTGATACATCAAAGAACAGTATAAGTATACTAGTAATAATTCACTATGTCAAATCAAAATCCCTTGCCGTACACGGCAAGTCCTATTCTTGAGACAAATTTTATACAACCGATATATCAATTTTTCTTCCCCCTCTTTTATTTTTAGAATTTTCAATGCGGCGTTGAAAAAGTTCAATTTGATCCAAGCGGTACACGCGATAATTATTTATGGGATTTCGATATGCAGTAAGGATGCCTTTTTTATCCCAATTCCGTAGCGTCAAGGGAGTGACCCCAAGCATTTGCGCCGCATCTTTAATTGAAATGTATTTTCGATCCATAGTTTTGAATACAATATGAATGATTCCATCATGTCAGAAATATCAATATGTTGCAAATATGGGGTGGACTGATACAGGCTCTTGACACGATTTCTGCAATTGAGTATACTTTCTTATATATAGGGTTACTGCCTATAGGGAAGCTATTTAAGAAGGAAACGGGGGCAAGGAGGAGGGACATATTTGTCTAATTAATTTAATCATTATTATTTGCGAGTATTCACAATAATCGCAATTTCATTATAACCCCTAACCTGAAAAGGGTATTTTAGGGTAGTTATATTTTTGTTATTTTACGATCGGAGATGTTTTGTTCCTTTCCTCATAATAGGGGAGGTAGGACACTAGAGCATGTTCGGAAACCCCCCTTTCGGCTGCAATTTCTCAATTTTGGCTGCAAGTGATTCAGCGCTCGTCGCCGTATAGTCCTATACGTCTTCCCAGCACTTCATCACTTTCGCTCAAAATTGAGAAATTTCGCTACGAAAAAGGGTTTCCGAACATGCTTTAGAGGCTGGAAGCTAGAGACTGGAAAGCATGAGGAAGAAAATTATCATCACCATCCCTCCAGTTTCCAGCATCTGGTCTCCAGTTTCTAATTTTATATCACCCCTAACCCCTCCTATTACAATAGCATATATATGGCAGGGGAATACAAATATAATTTTTTCTTATTTTTATCACAATGGAAAAAAAATATTTTTCACGATATCGGGCATCTGCAGTCGAGCTTCCGAATCTTCCGGAGGTTCAATTAAACTCATACGATTGGTTTTTTAAAAAAGGTCTGCACGAGCTTTTTGACGAGGTTTCCCCGATTCGAGATTTTGGCGGCAAAGAATTGATGCTTGATTTTATGAGTTTTTCCTTGGATGAACCGAAATACGATGAAGCGAAAACGCGTGAACTGAATTTGTCGTATGAAGCTCCGCTTCGCATGCGCGCCAAGCTTACGAATAGCAAAACCGGAGAGGTCAAAGAACAGGAGATTTATTTGGGCGAGTTTCCCATTATGACGCCGCGGGGCACTTTTATTGTAAACGGCGTGGAGCGCGTAGTGGTTTCGCAGTTGATCCGCTCATCGGGTGTTTATTTTACAAATTATATCTCACGGGGAAAGCGTTTTTTTGGCGCAAAAATTATTCCCAATCGCGGCGCATGGCTTGAATTTGAAACCGATCTTGACGGTGTCATTAACGTAAAAATAGATCGTAAGCGAAAAATTCCTGCCACAAGCTTACTGCGTATATTCAACCTTAGTGACAATGAAAAGATCATGGAACTGTTTCGTGAAGTGGATACGGGCGAGGTGGCGCATATTAAAAAAACGCTTGAGCGCGATCCGTCCGCTACGCAAGACGAGGCATTTATTGAAATTTATAAACGCATCAGGCCCGGAGATTTGGCCACCGCGGACAATGCTCGCTCTCTTATTCAATCAATGTTTAGTTTTGACCGTTACGATTTGGCGGAAGTAGGGAGATACAAATTTAATCAGCGTCTCGGACTTGCGGGGCTCATATCCGCGGACACCAAAGAAAAAGTTCATCGCATACTTTCGATTGATGATCTTATTGGGGTCTTAAAAGAAATTGTCCGTCTCAACGGCCTTGGCGATGCGCCTGCCGATGACATTGATCATCTTGGCAATCGCCGCGTACGGGGCGTAGGCGAATTATTGCAAAATAAACTTCGTATTGGGATGACGCGCATGGCACGCATTATCAAAGACCGGATGAGTACGCTTGATCCCTATACATTAACGCCCGCACAACTCATTAACGCGCGTCCTTTCATGGCATCAGTAAAAGAGTTTTTCACCTCATCTCAGCTTTCGCAATTCATGGATCAGGTGAATCCCTTGTCCGAACTTGAACACAAGCGCCGCCTGTCGGCAATGGGTCCGGGAGGACTTCAGCGCGAACGCGCGGGATTTGAAGTGCGCGACGTGCATCCCTCGCATTATGGCCGTATTTGTCCGATCCAGACGCCCGAAGGACCCAACATAGGCCTTGTAGGGCATTTGGCATCGTATGCCCGTTTGAATGAGCTGGGCCTTATTGAAACGCCTTATATAAAAGTAACAAAGGGAAAAATAACCGGTGAAATTGAATATCTCAACGCGGTTGCTGAAGTCCGCCACACCATTGCCCATGCGGGTATTCCTATTGACGCGGACGGCAGAATTACCGGCGAGCGCGTGGAGGCGCGGATCAAAGGAAGTCCGGGACTCGCTACGGCAGAAGAGGTGAATTATATTGATGTATCTCCCCAGCAGGCTATTAGTATTGCAACCAGTCTTATTCCTTTTTTGGAACATGACGATGCCAATCGCGCGCTCATGGGATCAAACATGCAGAGACAAGCAGTTCCTTGCGTGCGCTCACAGGCGCCTCTGGTCGGCACAGGCGTGGAATCGCGCGCGGCGCAGGATTCGGGACGCGTTATCTTAGCCGAAGACGAGGGCACGGTGGAAGAAGTGGACGGACGCCATATCATAGTGCGCCACACGAATGGCGAGATCAAGCATTATCCGTTTGTGTCTTTTTTGCGTACCAATGCCTTTACGGTTATTCGTCAGCGACCGGTTATTATGCGTGGCGCTGAAGTAAAAAAAGGAACAGTGCTTGCTGATAGTTCGTCCACGGATCAGGGAGATTTGGCGCTCGGACAAAATATTCTCGTTGCTTTTATTTCGTGGTTCGGATCCAACTACGAAGACGCGATCATCGTGTCAGAAAAGTTATTAAAAGATGACCGTTACACTTCTATTCATATTGAAGATTTCACTATTGATGTGCGCGACACTAAACTCGGCCCCGAGGTTACTACCCCGGATATCCCCAATGTAGGAGAAGAAAAATTAAAAAATCTGGATGAAGAAGGAGTGGTTATGGTCGGCGCGGAAGTCCGTTCCGGCGATATTTTAGTGGGAAAGATTTCCCCGAAAGGCGAGTCTGATCTTACGCCGGAAGAAAAACTGCTTCGCGCGATTTTCGGCGAAAAAGCCCGCGATGTGAAAGACTCGTCACTGCGTTTAGCTCACGGCAAGCGCGGCCGCGTGATCGGGGTGCGCATATTTTCGCGCGAACACGGCGATAAACTGGAGGCAGGCGTTATTAAAAAAATTCAGGTGGACGTGGCGCAGATGCGTAAAATATCCGTGGGTGACAAGCTTGCGGGACGGCATGGAAACAAGGGCGTTATTGCGCGTATTTTGCCGGAAGAAGATATGCCGCATTTGGCTGACGGCACGCCGGTAGAAATGATTTTAAATCCTCTTGGCGTTGCATCGCGCATGAATTTAGGTCAAATTTTTGAAACGCACTTAGGATGGGCGGCATCAAAGCGCGGATATCGCGCGGTAACGCCGGCGCTCGCAGGTGTATTGGAAGAAGAAATTAAACAAGAGTTAGAACTTGCGGGTCTTCCCGGCGACGGCAAAGTGACCCTCTATGATGGCCGCACCGGAGAAAAATTTTCCAATCAAGTGATGGTCGGCTACTCATATATAATGAAGCTTATCCATTTGGTGGAGGATAAGATCCACATGCGCTCTATTGGTCCTTATTCATTGATTACCCAACAGCCGTTGGGCGGGAAAGCGCAATTCGGAGGCCAGCGGTTTGGAGAAATGGAGGTATGGGCTTTGGAAGGATACGGCGCGGCGCACACCTTGCAGGAAATGCTTACCATTAAATCCGATGATGTGTTGGGACGCGCGGCTACCTACGAGGCGATTATCAATGGTGAAAAAATTAAAAATCCGAATATCCCCGCATCGTTCAATGTACTTGTCAACGAATTGCGCGGACTTGCGTTCAACATTGACGTGGTGAGGAAAGAAGAATCACCGGAGATATTCAGAGAGATTTCAGTTCCGACTGTTGCTAAAAAAGAAAAGAAAACAAAACAAAAAGTTTGATCTTAGTTTATAAGTTTATCAGTTGGTAAGTTTATAAGTTAATAAGTACGATAAAACTTAAAACTTACAAACTTAAAACTTCCCCATGGATTCCCAAACAAACTCTACTGATTTTAGCGGGTTAAGCCTTCGGATTGCGTCTCCAGACGCAATTTCGTCATGGTCATTCGGGGAAGTAACGCGACCCGAGACCATCAATTACCGCACGGCAAAACCGGAACGCGACGGGCTTTTTGATGAGCGGATTTTTGGTCCGACCAAAGATTGGGAATGTTATTGCGGGAAATATCGTCGGATCCGTTACAAGGGAATTGTGTGTGATAAGTGCGGAGTGGAGGTGACCCGCGCGATCGTGCGTCGCGAGCGGATGGGTCATATTAAACTTGCGAGTCCGGTGAGCCATATTTGGTTTTTGCGCGGGGTGCCGTCAAAAATCGGCTTGATGCTTGATATGTCAGTCAATGATCTCGAAAAAGTTATTTATTTTGCCGGTTATGTGATTATTAAAATAGACGAAGATGCGCGGCTTACCGCACTTGAAGAAGTGGAGCGTGAATTTAAAATAAAATCAAAAGAAGCGGATAAAGCCGAGACCACGCGCCTGAAAGAAGCAAAAGAAAAAATAAAAGACGAGTTGCGCGGACTTGAACTCAATGGCGTGGTGTCGGAAGTTGAATATCACCGTATGTCCAAAAAATTCGGCGAAGTGTTTGAGGCCTCTATTGGAGGCGAAGCAATCCGCGATCTTCTCACTAAGATAGATTTGAAAGAACTGCAGGCACAGCTTGAACGGGACATTCCGGATCAAACTTCCCTCATTGCCCGTAAATCATTGCGGCGATTACAGATTGTGAGAGGAATGGTTCAGGCGGGCATCAGGCCGGAATGGATGTTTCTTACGCTCATTCCCATTATTCCGCCCGATCTGCGTCCCATGGTTCAGCTTGATGGAGGAAGGTATGCAACTTCTGATTTGAATGATTTGTATCGACGTGTGATTAATCGCAATAATCGCCTTAAGCGGTTGTTTGAACTCAATGCCCCGGAAGTGATTACCCGTAATGAAAAACGTATGCTCCAGGAAGCGGTGGATGCGCTGATTGATAATTCAATCCGTCGCGGGACAAATCCTGTGGCATCGCAAGCCCAGCGTCGTCCGCTCAAATCATTGGCCGATATTTTGAAAGGCAAACAAGGGCGTTTCCGCCAAAATCTTTTGGGAAAACGCGTGGATTATTCAGGCCGATCGGTGATTGTCGTGGGTCCTGATTTGAATTTGGGCGAATGCGGATTGCCTAAGAAAATGGCGCTTGAGCTTTTCAAGCCTTTTGTTATCCGCTCTTTGATAGAGCGCGAAATTGCCCATAACGTTCGGGGCGCGGGAAAATTGATAGAAGACCAGCATCCGGAGGTGTGGGCGATTCTGGAAGAAGTGATCCAAGGACGCTATGTTCTCTTAAATCGCGCGCCTACGCTCCATCGGCTTGGCATTCAAGCATTTCAGCCCGTGTTAATAGAAGGCGATGCAATTAAAATCCACCCTATGGTATGTCAGGCATTTAATGCGGACTTTGACGGAGATCAGATGGCCGTGCATTTGCCACTTACCGATGAGGCGCAAGTGGAGGCTCATACGATCATGCGTTCGTCCACCAATTTGTTAAAGCCGGCAACCGGCGAGCCGATTATTAATGCGGATAAAGATATGGTGATAGGATGTTATTTTGCATCTACCTTAACTCCGGGCGCCAAAGGCGAGGGCATGACATTTGGCTCTGAACAAGAAGCGGTGCTCGCGAATGATTTCGGCGTTGTTGATCTTCAGGCAACGATCAAAGTACGCATGCCAATTTGGAAGCTGGAGGATGGGATACTGGAGACTGGACAAAAGAAAGAAAATAGCGATCATCCCGCCTCCAGAATTATAGAAACAAGCGTGGGACGAATACTTTTTAACCGCACTCTGCCGCCGGATTTCCCTTTTATCAACCAACAACTTAAAAAGCGCGATATTGCCGATATCATCATACGCGTTATCAAACGTTACGGCACCGCAGGCACGCCTGACGTGCTTGATAATATCAAGAATTTTGGATTTGCATTTGCTACTCGCTCCGGTATCTCATGGGGTATGGATGATTTGCATATTCCAGAAGAAAAACCCGCCATTGTTGAGCAGGCGGAAAAAGAAATAATGATTATTTTTGATCACTATCATCGGGGGCTTTTGACCGAGCGCGAACGCTATGATCGGGTGGTGGAAGTTTGGCAGGGAGCAGTGGACAAGATTACGAAATTGGTTCCCTCTGCTCTTGATCCAAAAGGATCGGTGTTTACGATGGTCAATTCCGGCGCGCGCGGATCGTGGACACAAATTCGCCAAATGTCGGGCATGAAAGGCCTTGTCGTCAATCCCGCAAGTAAAATTATTGAATTGCCGGTGCGCTCTTCTTATAAAGAAGGGCTCAATGTGCTTGAATACTTTATTTCCACGCACGGTGCCCGGAAAGGAACCGCAGACACCGCGCTCCGCACGTCAGCCGCGGGGTATTTGACGCGCCGCCTTGTGGATGTTGCGCAAGACATTATTATTTATGAACCGGATTGCCGCACGGCAAAAGGTCTTGAAATTACCCGTGTGTCCTCGCAGGAAATTAATAAAACGCTCGGACAACGCGCATTTGGACGTATCCTTTTTGAGGATGCTCTCAATGTGGACAAAGAAGTAATTTTGAAAAAAGGAGATATGGTTGACCATCAAAATGCGGCGTTAATCGAGTCCAAGCAAATTCAGCGCATAGTGGTGCGATCTCCCATGACATGTCGTAGCCTGCGCGGCGTATGCCAGCAATGTTACGGATATGATTTGGGCAATAACAAGCTTATCAGATCAGGAGAAGCAGTTGGTATTGTGGCGGCGCAATCAATTGGCGAGCCGGGAACACAACTTACCATGCGTACATTTCATACCGGAGGCGTTGCCGGGGGGGGCGATATCACAAGCGGTCTCCCGCGCGTGGATGAAATTTTTGAAGTGCGTCCTCCGAAAGGAAAAGCGATATTGAGCGATGTGGCTGGCGTTGTGCTTGCGATTGATGAAGTGAATCGGGAAAAAATAGTAAAAATTGCCGTGGAGTCGGATGCGTCAGCGGCAAAGAAAGGAGATAATATGCGTGAGTTCAAAATTCCCGCATCTATCGGACTTCTCGTTGACGTTGGTTCAAAAATAAAAAAAGGACATATTCTTTCCGAGGGGCACGCCGACTTAAAAGAGCTTTTCAAATACGCGGGCCGTGAATTGGTGCAGGCCTATATTGTCAAGGAAGTACAGCGCATCTACTCAATGGAAGGAGCGCCTATTCACGATAAGCATATTGAAATCATTGCGCGGCAAATGTTTTCCCGGGTCCGCATAAAAGACCCGGGCGATACGGAATTCAGCACTGGAGAGGTGGTGGAGAAACGTGAATTTCGCAAAGCAAACATTGACATGATTCGCTCGGGCAAAAAATCCAGCACTGCATTTCAATTACTCCTCGGTATCACGCGCGTTGCATTAAGCACGTCAAGTTTCTTGTCGGCCGCGTCATTTCAAGAAACCGCGCGTGTGCTTATTGACGCGGCGATTCGCGGCAAAACAGACGAATTGAGAGGACTAAAAGAAAACGTTATTTTGGGCCGTTTGATTCCTGCGGGGACCGGGTATCGCAAAAAATAGGAAATATATTTTGAATATTAGACTTGTCCCCTTATATCCAAGATATAAGGGGACAAGTCTATTGACTTTCCTCTTTTTATATGCCAAGATCTCTTTGTGCAAATCGTCCTTCACTCAGTTTGAGGAGAATAAGTCATGGCTAGGACAGAAGAGATAAATGCTGAATTCAAAGGCAAAATTGTTCGCGTTATCTCAAGAGAATATGGAGGAAAATATGATGGCATAACGATAGAATTTGAAGATGACACGATGCTTCTTATTGAATTAAGGGCACGTGAAGATTATGCGCCGATAAATGGATTTTTCGAAATTCATAGCATCTATTTGTAGGTGCGAAAAGCCGAAGGGCTCCCTGTAAAAAAGGGAGCCCAAAATTTTATCTCGTTTTAGGGTTTACGAGGCCAATCTTTTATCATATAATGGGATTATGGCAAAGAAAAAACGGTCTAAGAGAGTGGAGTATGACGAACGGGATCATAGGCATATGGGGCCGAAAATACCGTGGCATGCTGACGTGCATCCGGAGATAAAAAAAACCGTGCTTGCGATTGGTTTTTTCGTGGGAGCGGGTATTTTTGTGTTGAGTTTTATCGGCAAGAGCGGGGCCGCGGGAGGATTTATTTTTGCGTTGTTTGATTTTCTTTTGGGAACGGGATATTTTTTCGCGCCGCTCATGTTCGTCATTCTTGGTTTCTCACTTATCGCATCTGCGGAAAAACAGGTGATCGGCTCCACCATACTGGGGGGAATAATTTTTTTATTGGCAAGTCTCGCAAATCTTGAGATTTTATTTGGCGCAAAGACTGGAGGATTTATTGGTATGATCATCGGATCCCCGCTCATAAAACTTTTTGATTTCTGGGCGAGCTTGCTTGTAGCCAATGCGCTGTTTGCGATTTCCATCTTGTTTCTTTTGAATGTGCCATTTTGGAGGCGAGAGGGAAAAGAGGACGAAGATGAGGAAATTGATCCGGCGCATGCGGCAAGCGCAAGCGTTCAGAGCGTGTTGGAAAACATAAATAGCACGATTAAGACGGCATTTGAAAAAAGGGAATCAGGAGTGAGCGGTGAAGATGTAACAACTCCATCACTAACCGAGGCGGCGGCAAAAGAAAATAATGATGCATTGATCGCGGTGCGTAAAATAATCAAAAAATCGGATTATAAAAAACCGCCGCTTGAACTCTTGCAGGGTGATCGCGGGAAGCCCTCATCGGGCGATATTAAGGCAAATGCCAACATCATCAAACGCACGCTTGAAAATTTTGGCATTAATGTAGAAATGGCCGAGGTTTCAATCGGGCCTACGGTCACGCAATATACTCTGCGCCCGGCAGAAGGCGTGAAGTTGGCCCGCATTACCGCACTTCACAACGACCTTTCTCTTGCGCTTGCCGCTCACCCCATTCGCATTGAGGCTCCTATCCCCGGTAAATCGCTCGTGGGCATTGAAGTGCCGAACCGATCCATTGCGCTTGTGGGACTGCGCGCATTATTGGAACACACCGGATTTGCCGACATGGATCAGCCACTTTTATTCGCGCTCGGCCGTGATGTAACAGGCGCTCCGGTGTTTGCGGATTTGGCAAAAATGCCCCATCTCCTCGTGAGTGGCGCAACCGGCTCGGGAAAATCCGTTTCAATTCACTCAATCATGAGTTCGCTTTTATATCGCAATCCGCCGGAGTTGCTGCGTTTTATTATCGTGGATCCCAAGCGCGTGGAGCTTTCTATATATAACGACATTCCCCATCTTTTGACGCCGGTCATTACGGAAGCAAAACAGACCGTACAAGCTTTGCGGTGGGCTGCCAAAGAAATGGATCGCCGCTATGACTTGCTTTCAATTCGCCACTGCCGCGATATTACGGGTTTTAATACCGCAATTGCCAAAGAGGTGGCGCGCGAAGGAAAGAACATCCCTGAAAGTTTGCCGTATATCGTTATTATTATTGACGAGCTCGCCGATATTATGATGAGTTTTCCGCGAGAAGTTGAGTCCTCAATTATTCGTATTGCGCAAATGGCGCGCGCCGTGGGCATCCATTTGCTTGTGGCAACCCAGCGACCTTCGGTAGAAGTTATTACCGGACTTATCAAGGCAAATATCACCTCGCGCGTAGCATTTCAAGTGGCATCGCAAATTGATTCGCGCACCATCCTTGATGTCGCGGGCGCGGAAAAACTTTTGGGCAACGGCGACATGCTTTTTCTTGCAGGCGATACAGGCAAGCCGCGGCGCATTCAAGGAGCGTATGTATCCGAGCAAGAAGTGAAGCGCGTTATTGATTTTTTGCGCGAGGAAAGTGCGGCGCCAGAATTTAATGAAGGGATATTGGCGACAAAAATCGAGGGAAATGGCGCGCGCGGAGGCGAGGATATGGGTGATGAAGATCCATTATACGAGCAGGCTCAAGTTCTTGTTATGCAGGCGGAAAAAGCTTCCGCGTCATATCTTCAGCGGCGTTTGAGTGTAGGGTATGCCCGCGCCGCGCGTCTTCTTGATTTGCTTGAAAGAAACGGCGTTATCGGCCCCGCCAACGGAGCCAAGCCGCGTGAAGTTCTTATGAAGTCCGATCAAGGGCTTGATGGGGAGATTGTGTGAGGTATCTTACGCGATGCTCATATGCTCATACATATGAGCATCGCGTCTCCAGTTGATTCCCTATTTATGGATGAAGAAACCAACCACAATTTTATTGACCAAAAGCCGCTCGGACTGTCCGAACAAATTCAGGCGTGGCGGATGAGCGTGAATATGTCGGTGGAAGAAGTTGCAAAGCAGTTGAGCGTTCGTCCACAAATTATTTATGCTTTTGAAAAAGGAGATTACAGCGTTTTTCCGGCGCGCGTGTATGCAGTCGGGTATCTTAAACGCATGATTGATCATTTTTCGATCCCTGACAGTGATGCGTTGTGTGACGCGTTAAAAATTGAGTGGGAAGAAAAACGAGGAGGTGTGCATGGCGAGATTCGCGCGCTTCCTCATAGCAGCCAGAAGAAATGGCATATTACCCCCAGAAGATTTCTTGGCGTATGCGGGTGCGTCCTTTTTTTATTTTTTGGATGGCTTCTTGCCGTACAGCTTATTGGTTTTACCGCAGCGCCCCGTCTCCATGTTGATGAACCGGCAATCCATGCAATCACGGATATACCAGTCATGCGGGTCAAGGGTACTACGGAAAAAGAAAGTCAATTGACAGTGAACGGCCGCGAGATTATAATGAACGGCGATGGCGCATTTGACGAAGAAATTGAACTTATCGGCGGCGTGAACACCCTTCGTTTTTTTGTTACCAATCGGTTTGGAAAATCATCGGAAGAAGTGAGATATGTAGTGGTGAGATAAACTTAATATCAGTAGACTTAATATGCAAGATTAATAAACGCGATACTAATATACGAATACATACGAATTATACTAATGCAAATTTTTTATTCGTATCATTCGCATGCATTCGTATATTAGTATCGCGTATGCACAAGCATATGAAAGAAGAAAAATTGGACAGAATGAAACTTCTTGAGACGGCAATAAAAGAGATTCAGGAAAAATACGGAGAGGGGGCAATTATGAAATTGGGTGAAGCGCCCAGAGTTGACATTGACGCGATTCCCACTGGCTCGTTTTCTCTTGATTCCGCATTAGGCGTGGGCGGTGTTCCGCGTGGCAGGATTATAGAAATTTTTGGTCCGGAATCAAGCGGGAAAACTACACTATCGCTTCATATTGTTCGCGAGGCGCAGAAAAAAGGGGGACTTTGCGCATTTGTGGATGCGGAGCACGCACTTGATCCGGAATACGCAAAGAAGATTGGCGTTAAGATAAACGATTTGCTTATTTCCCAGCCCGATACTGGAGAACAAGCATTGGAAATCGTGGAATCACTTGTGCGGTCAAACGCGGTTGATGTGATAGTGATTGATTCGGTAGCCGCACTTACCCCGCGTGCCGAAATAGAGGGAGACATGGGAGCACAGCAGATCGGACTTCAGGCCCGTCTCATGTCTCATGCCTTGCGCAAATTGACTGCTATTGCCGCGAAATCAAAGACGTGTATTATTTTTATTAATCAATTGCGCATGCAAATCGGCGT
>CAYHZE010000024.1:0-12220 GCA_964361015.1 uncultured Candidatus Saccharibacteria bacterium
TATCCGCAAATGCCGACATAAGCTCCACCACACTCGCATTATCAATCCCCGCTCCCGACGGCAACAAATGCCTGATATTCTCAACCGCCTTCTGAAATTCACCATAATTCTTTTTTACCACTGCCGGATTGATCGTGTACCCTTTGGTAATATATTGCCGAAGAGTTTTCGTCGCCCATTGGCGGAACTCAATCGCTCGTTTTGAATTTGCCCTATATCCAACAGCAAGAATTATATCGAGGCTATATAATATGACTGGTCTATCCGAATTTGCAATATGCATTTTTTGCATATTGCTTTTGGGATCAACTTCTTTATCTCCCAAGATATTATTGATATGGCGTGAAATTACGGACTGATCTTTCTCAAACAGTCGCACGATATCATCCTGTGTGGCCCAAATCGTTTCATTAAAAAAATCCCCACGCAGCTCAATCGCTCCGCTTTTTGCCTGATATATTACTACGTCTTTTTTTCTTTTTGAAATTTTTTTCATGTTTTCAAAATGTCTGGTTGACGAGATTTACAATATACTATTTTTGCATCACCCTCCTAGGATAAACCTCGTTACAATGGATATTTTTCCAAATAGATTCTTGCGAAATTTTTCCCCTTTTCTGTCAATGTAATATGATTTTCATCTGCCGAGTAATTGATTAAACCCCATGTGTGCGCTATTGCTAATGCCCCACTATCTGCATGAGTAGTATGACCTTCTTCAATAAATCCACCATACTGATATATGGTTTCTAAAATATTTCTGAATTTATAGAAAGAAGGAGCTTTTTCAAATTCTTCGTACTCGGCTCTTAAACGATCTTCATCCGTCATAACTTTCTCAATTACTTCTCGCTGTTCTTTTTGTTCTTTTTTTGCTTCTGCTTCTCCTTTCAAAAACTTTACCTTTCTTCTTTCGTATGCGAGCTCTTCTTGACGGTATAAATCTTTACGATCGAAATAATTCTTAATATGGATATTATATGCCCATTTATGCACTTTAGGTAAATGGACTATAGCAAGATAAGTAAAAATTGCTGGTGGCAAAAAACGCCAAATCATATTAATCATCAATTCAAAAGGACTGAACCAAGGAATAGATATCAAAAGCATTGAGGTAATATATTCAATTCGCGGTGATTTAAATAAAGATTCACTTTCAAGAAAAATTATTTGGAAAAACTTCCAATTCCATGTAATAAAAAAACAAAGATACGTAAAATATAATGGACTGCTTGTTTTTTCATTAAACCACCTTGTAACCGATGACCAAAATTCATTCATATGTTGATTTGTTATTCCATCTCGTTGTCATCCCCGACTTAGGTCGCGAGAATCCAGACCTTCCTTTTATTCACGAATAAAATCTAGATTTCCGCAATCGCTGGGAATGACAGGAATTTCATAGATTCACACCGCCATAATTTCCTTTTCCTTTGCCGTGGCGATGTCTTTTATTTTTTACCCAACGCAAACGGAATTTCAGAACTCGTGGGTTTGGATGCTTGGAGCCATGATATCAAATCGGGATATTGGAGAAAATCAATGGTCATACAGCGTGCATAGCCGTCTCTATAATCAGGAACATGGGTGTAATACACGAGATGCAGTTGAGAGATATTTTTTTCTTTTCCTTGATATGCCCGACCAAGCCGAAACAGATGATTAAGCGCTGATTCGCGTCCGCAATCATAATCCGCGGGCGTTTCCACTTGGATCAAAAGTACGTTGTTATGTTCATCACGCGCCATAACATCGCATTCAAGATACGTCTTGCCGCTCACGGAAGGAATGGTGATGAGCTCGTTGAGAAGGATTTGATGGGATTGATAGCCGTAATGTTCAATCAATTCTACGCACAGGCGTGCAATGACGCGTTGACGTTCTTGTTTAAGAGCGTCATTAGGCGCATCACGAATAACAACGTCAAAAGGGAAAAGAGAAAATGTTTCTTCTGCAAGTGGGTATAAGGATGATGGGTTCATAAATGAAAATGATTCAGATTTTCGCGTTTAATTTCTTATTCCCCTCCTAAGATAGGAGGGGTTAGGGGTGGTATGGGTGAAGGAAAAAACTGCATACCGTAAGTTTTATGCCTCACCTATACCCCTCCTAACCTCCCCTAGAATAGGGGAGGAACTGAATTTTTCTTATTCCCCTCCTGATGCAGGAGGGGTTAAGGGAGGTAGGAATAAGGGATAAAAACTCTATATCTTACTCCTCACCCTTACCTCGCTCCTCGCCTCCCCTATGCTAGGGGAGGAACTAAACATAAAAATTCTAAAAAAATAATGATTAATTGACAGATTGAAAGTGCCCGATACGAATAACAACTATTGCCGCGTCTTGTTTTTTAATACAATAGACAATCCAATAGGGCCAAACGCGGTAGGCGTACTCGTTTTTATATTTCCCTTGCAGTTGTTTGCCGCGGTAAGGATCGCTTTCAAGAATCGCGCATGCGGTAAGGATTCTGATTCGGTCATGCGAAGAAATCTTATCGAGTTTTTTTTGCTCGTTTTTTGGTACGAGAAGCCGGTATGCCATATTTTTGCGCTCCTTTATCCGCCAACACAAACCCTTCGGCGGCAAGAAGTTTCCCCAATGTTATATATTCACCGCGGCGGTAGCCGTTATCGGCGATTTCTATATCTTTTTCAAGATACGGAAATTCACGGACAACTTCGCGCGTGGTTTGCCATGATTCAAATTCCGAGGCAGAGATAACTACCACTTTAGGGCGGCCGTTTTCGGTAAGCGTATAATGCGTATTTGGTTTTTGCACCTCATCGGCTATTTCAAATATCTTTTTCCGCGCTTCGGAAATAGACAATGTTGTTTTTGTATCCATATGTACAATATAATGTACATGAAAAATCCCGTCAATGACGGGTGTTGTGGATAACTCTGTATATGTACAATATCACTCTCTTTGCTTTTCACATAAATTCTAGCTCCCGAAAACTCATATAACCGGAATGACTGACAATGATATGGTCAAGCACTTCAATGCCGAGAAGTTGTCCCGCTTCTCTTAGGCGATGCGTGACCTCGCGATCTTCTTTTGAGGGTTCAAGATTGCCGGAGGGATGATTGTGGGCGATAATCATTTGCGCGGCAACATGGATGATTGCCGGTTCAAACACTTCGCGTGGATGCACAAGATTGGCATTGAGCGTTCCTACGGAAATAATCTCACGCTTGATGCTTTGATTGCGCGCGTCAAGGAAAAAAACAACAAAGTGCTCTTTTTTACTATCCCGAATATCTTTCATTTCTTTCCACACATCTTCAGGTGAAAGAATTAAAGACGCAAGTTTTTTGTGCAGGAGTCGGCGCCCTAATTCAAAACATGCGACAATTTCACATGCCTTTGCCGCGCCCAATCCAAACGTATGTTTTAATTCCTTGATGGGAGCTGTGGCCAAGCCATTGCCGATAAATTTTTTAAGAATCTTATGCGACAATTCAACTACATTAACTCCCTTACTGCCTGTGCGCAATAAAATAGCAAGAAGTTCCGCAGTTGAGAGCTTCTCCGGCCCATATTTCTCAAGTTTTTCCCGCGGCCGTTCAATTTTCGGCAAATCTTTTATTTTCATGTCCAGTAGGTCTCATATTTACACCGCCATAATCTCCTTTTCTTTTGCCGCGGCAATGTCTTCTATTTTTTTGTTTATCTCGTCTACTATTTTTTGGATGTCGCTGCGGTGACTGAAGCGGGCATCTTCGCTGATTTCTTTGGCTTTGAATTGGTGGTCAATAACGCGGAGCGCGTCCTCGCGTTCTTTGCGTACCGATATACGCGCGTCCTCGACATAGCGACCTAATAATTTAACCAACTCTCTTCTCCGCTCTTCGGTGAGCGGAGGAATGGATAAACGAATGATGTCGCGATCGGCTATGGGATTGATACCAAGAGATGATGCCTGAATTGCTTTTTCAATTGCCTGCATCGCGCTCTTATCCCACGGCTGTATCGTGAGCGTGCGCGGGTCGGGATTGCCAATCGCGGCCATGGCTTTGAGCGGCGTTTTGGCGCCATAGTAATCCACTTCCAAATCTTCAATAAGCGCGGATGTGGCGCGCCCCGTGCGAAGTGATGCGAGTTCTAATTTCAAATGCTCAATAATTTTATTTCCTTTTTGTTTGAAATCTTGCATAAGATGTAAGTGACTTTGAATGACGAAACTCCCAGAATATATACCATTGCGAGGCAATGCCTTGCAATTCTACACTCGGAAGTTGAGATTGCCGCGCCCCACAACGGTGCTCGCGATGACAAAGTAATTACTTCCCTACTACCGCAAACATAATCTTGGAATCTTTCGGATGAATAATGAGACTCAAAATACGCACACCATCGGGTAATGGGATGTTACGCCATGTTGCCCCGTCGTCCGTTGATTTCTGAAGTTCATCACCGGCTACTACAAAAATCGTACTGCTCTTGTACGGGTCTATGGCAAGGGCGGTGGGCGGTAATAATTCTTTGGAAAATAATAATGTTACTTCGCTCCATGTCAAGCCCGCATCCTCGGATCTTACAAGACGCGTACCTTGCGCGGAGTACACGCGGGAAGCATTGGACGGATCAAGCATAAAAATTTCTCCCTTACCTTTTGCGTGTTGCGTAAAAAAATCAAATAATCCCAACTCGTATCCCGGCACAACAGGTTCCGACGGAAGCGCGCCAATCTCATCACTCCAATCCTTCCCCCCGGTAACCGATTTGAACACTTTGCCATCCGCATTGATAACATAGAGTTCTTGGATATTACGAGGGTTGCCTATGAGCCTTGCGATCGGACGGATAAATAATTTTTTAATCCGCCATGTTTGCCCTCCGTTAAATGTTTCTATCAATGCGTTCTCCCCTGTCACCGCAAGTAAATGTTTCTTGTCTACCGGGTCTGCGATAACACCAAACACGCCTGCCTTGTCCTTGCTCGTAACATAAAGTTCAGTGAAATGCTCTCCTCCATCTTCGCTTTTCAATACGCGGCCATTATTTTTTTGATACGCCGCAACATACATGACATCAGGATTGGCGCTGGCAATTTTAATATCATAGATATCAGCATTCGGCGCAAGCACGCCACTTGCGTCAACAACCTGATTCCATGTCCGTCCTTGATTGGTGCTTTTCCAAAGCCCGCTCACAGCGCCTCCAAGATATATGGCATTGCTGTCTTGAGGATGTATAACAAATGAATAGATCGCCGAAGGGAAGGCAACATTTGGATTCTCGGAAATACCCGCGCTTTTCCAGTTGCTTCCTCCGTCTTCGGAACGAATTAAGATACCGGAAATCTTCGGAATTTCCGTTTGTCGAGACGCCGAGGGAGTAACATTATTTCCTGAAAAAATGTTTACTCCCGCAAGATAAAGCGCAACCGGAACCACTACGAAAAAAATAAGCGCAAGAAGAATAATAAAAACAATAGTGCGAAGAATCATATGGGGAATTAGGTTGTAGGTTGTAGAAAAAATCCTACTCTCTTTCCTGCAAGCCGTAAGCTATGAGCTCCTCAAATGCCCATACACTGAAGAAATATAACATCTAACGCAAGGCGCGGGTTCACATTGGTGGAATCAAGGGTGCGGGCAATCTCATCAACGCGCGTGATGGTTTGAGCGATGGCAAGAGAAGAGGCAACCTGTTGCGGACGAATCATCGCCTGCCTCAAATTCATCAATATGCGGGAAACGACTTTTTCCTGAAGCGCTCGATCACTAGCGGCTTGCTCGGAAATGCGCAATGCCGATACCATATCGCGGTTAGCAAGAATATGGCGAATGTCGCGGGAAAGTGACCGTTCTTGCGCGGCGTATGATGGATCATTGCATAACTGAACGAGAACACCAGGTCTACCTCCGGCAAGCGCCAGCAACTCTTCATCATCTTCATGCACTGCGGGACGCAAGGCGCGTACAAGCGTATGCATGTCTTTTTGCACAACCGTAAAAAAACCAACTTTCTGCATGCGCGATACAATCGTGGGCAAAAGAAGCTCCGCGCTTGACGTGATCAAAATAATCAACGTGCGCGAACCCGGTTCTTCCAAAAGTTTCAAAAAAGCATTTGCCGCATCTTCACTCATTTTGTCAGCTTCATTAATAATTGCAAGCCGCATAGTATTTCCTTGCGGAGCGAACGACAGCACGCGCTTGAGTTCTCGTATATCTTCAATAGGAATTTCTTTGCGGTTTTCTTTTTTGGACGTGAGCGTGTGTTCGGTATCGAGAATTATCACATTCGGATCGCGATACTCGGAAATCGCGCGGCATGTTCTGCACACGCCACACGCAGATCGCATATCGTGTTGTTTTACTTCCGAACAAAAAAAAGATTGCGCGAGTGTACGCGCTATCGTTAATTTTCCCACATGCGCCGGTCCATGAAAAAGATACGCATGCGGTAAACGCCCGCGACTGCGAGTTTTGTTAATAAAATCAATTTGGCGATTGTGGCCGATGAAAGGGGTTGACATTTTATTATTTCCTCTTGTATATCTTATCTCTTCGATCAATATACTCCGCAATGATGCGATGATTAGCCCAATGTATCCTATATACCACACGCCAATCGCCTACACGAAGTTTAAAAAAATCGCTCCATTCAGCGCCGAGCGGGACAGGAATGAGCGAATCAAAATTTTCCGTAAACCATTCAATCTTTTCTACAATTCTTTTGCGAATCAATAAATCAAGTACTGCAATATCCCCTTCTGCTTGTTTTGAAAAATGAAGCGACCATTGGGACATATTACTTAAAAGCGTATTTCTTTTTGATTTCGGATAAAGGCATTGTTACTGATTTTTGTAATCGTGCGCGGCGAAGACGACTTTTTGCTTTCTCGCTTAATGCCAACCCAAAATCGGGATCATTAAGAACCTCAACAATCGTCTTAACGATGAGAGCTTTTATTTCATTGTTTACTGCAAATTTTGAATTTGTTTGAATAACCATAATGCCAGTATATTATCATTTTCTGCCGACAGTCAAGCGTCATACATTACCTCTTCGACATAATACTCCTCTTGTACACATCCAAATGTTCAAGCGCAATGCCGGTTCCTTTTGCCACGCATAAAAGCGCGTCTTCGGCAATGTGGGCGGGGACACCGGTTTCCTGAAATACGAGTGTGCCGATGTTGCGCAGGAGCGCGCCACCGCCTGTCATCACAATGCCTTTATCCATAATATCAGCCGCAAGTTCGGGCGGGGTTTCGTGAAGTACGGATTTAATCGCGCGGATAATTTCATCAAGTTCATCGGCAATGGCATCGGTCACTTCCACGGAATGAATTTCTATAATTTTGGGAAGTCCGCTCATAAGATCCCTGCCTTTGATTTCCATCACCAAACGCTCGTCATCCACCGCCACGGCTGATCCAATGCGAATCTTGATATCTTCTGCCGTGCGATCCCCGATCGCAAGATTATAATTTTTCTTAATGTAGTCGGCAATAGCTTGATCCAATTTATTGCCTGCCACTTTAACCGAAGTGGACGCCACAATGCCGCCAAGGGAAATCACCGCCACATCTGCCGTGCCTCCGCCGATGTCCACCACCATGTGACCCGCAGGCTCATTGATCGGGATACCCGCACCAATTGCGGCAAGTACCGGTTCTTTAACCACATACGCGGCTTTTGCCCCCGCTTGAACCGTGGCTTCAATGACCGCGCGGCGTTCCGTTGAAGTGACTCCCGCGGGTACGGATACCATCACCTCCGGACGAAACAAACGCATCCGCCCCGATGCTTTGTTAATAAAATATCGAATCATTGCTTCGGTTACGCGGTAATCGGCAATCACGCCGTCGCGCAAAGGCCGATAGGCGACAATGGTTTCGGGCGTACGCCCGATCATGTCGCGCGCTTCATTGCCCACGGCCAACACTGCGTTATCTTCCACAGATATCGCAACGACGGATGGTTCATTGACCACCACCCCTTCTTTAGGAACAAACACAAGCGTATTTGCCGTTCCCAAATCTATACCAATTTTTCGCACCCAGATTGATGACATAATTAGCGTTTAGGGGTTAGCGTTTAGGGGTTAGAGATAAGTCTTTACTTTTGCCCAATACGCTAAGCGCTATACCCTGATTCTCCTAATATCCGCCCCAAGCGATCTTAGCCGTTCGTCTATTTTTTCATATCCGCGATCTACATGATCAATACCCGAGATCAACGACTCACCCTGTGCCGACAAAGCCGCAATCATATGTGCCATGCCAGCACGCAGGTCAGTCATGGTAATCGCCGCACCACGCAAAAGACTTTGTCCGCGCACGCGCGCACTATGATTAAATGTTGCTCCGTGAAAGCGGCATGAACCCGCACCCAAACATTCATCCGACACCTCTATATCGGCTCCCATGCGCTTCAAATCTTTCGTATATGCAAAACGATCTTCATACACGGTTTCGTGGATTATTGACTCGCCCATTGCCTGTGTCAAAAGGATACAGAACGGCTGCTGCCAATCTGTCATAAATCCCGGATGCGGTCCTGTTTCTATTATAGTAGGCCTATATGGTCTTTTGCCAAAAAATTCAATTCCATCAGATCGCGCCACCGCTTCTCCGCCGATTGCGCGAACCGCGGACAAAAACGTGTCAAGTGATGCATGTTCCACTCCGCGTATATAAATGTTGCCATCGGTGGCAAGGGCCGCTGTGGCAAATGAGACAATCTCGTTTCGGTCCGGAATCACGCGTACGCGTACGCCTTTTAATTTTGAAACACCCTCTACACGAATCGTACGCGCTTCTTGATCCAGCGCAATATCCGCCCCCATGGCATTCAACATTTCAATAAGATTCAAAATCTCCGGTTCCATTGCGGCGTTGCCGATATGAGTAACACCTTGAGCAAGCACCGCGGTCAAAAGCACATTTTCAGTAGCGCCTACCGAAGGATACGGAAAATCAATCGCATTGCCCACAATACGATCCGCCTCTCCATAATACGATCCCTCACGCCGCTCAATCCGAACGCCCATCCTGCTTAATGCCTCAATATGAAAATTGATCGGACGATGTCCTAGGTAGCATCCGCCCAACACCGGAATTTCCGCAAATCCTTTGCGGTGCAATAACGGCCCGAATGCGAGAATCGGAATACGATTTTTTCGCGAGAGTTCAGGAACAACAGAGGTCCTGATCTCGGGCGTTACCATACGAGCCGTATGATCTTCGGAGATCGCAACTTCACTGCCAATATGTTCACAGAGTTCCCTCGTGATATCTATCTCTGACGAAAATGGTATATTTTCTATCACGCACGGTTCGCGGGTAAGCAAACTTGCGATCATCAATTTTGATGCCGCATTTTTTGACCCGCGAATTTCGATTTCGCCACTCAACGGACGCCCGCCTTTAATAAAAAATTTCTCTTCCATATTTTGCTCTCGTAAATAAAGTAACTCTACTATACCCATTCAATAAGGCTTTTCAAGAGCGCCGAATTTTGCTACAATAATGTATAATGAGACCGTAGAAAAATATCTCCCATGATGTCATTGCGAGCAAAGCGAAGCAATCTATAGTCTCAAGAGAGAGAGATTGCTTCGTCGGAAGCCGTCTTTAGCAATGACAATGTTCGGGTATTTTTCTACCGTCTCATAATTTCCTTCCCATAACTCCGCGCCGTACATGAATGCGGCAGTATTATTGTATGACTCGACTCACCAGACGCATATTTTTTTATTCTACTATCGCCATATTCGCTTTGTTAGCTCCAATCCTCATTGCGTATTCTATTGGATATACCTTTCGCTCCGATACGCTCTCGCTTGAAAAAACCGGCGGTATTTTTATTAAATCAAAAACACCGCGTCTTTCAATTTTTCTCAACGGAACATTCATAAAAGAAACATCTTATCTTTCCGGAGGCGCATTACTTACTGACGTTACTCCGGGTATTCATCGTCTGCGGTTGGAAAAAGCAAATTATCATCCGTGGTCTGCAACCGTTCAGGTTGAACCTGAACTTGTAACAGATTTACGCAGTATCCTGCTCGTTTCAAATCCTGTTTTAATTGCCACATCAACACCAGATGAATTAACAAGTCTTCGCATTGCGGCCGCAGACAACATATCATCCCCGTATAGCGCAGAAAAAATTATATCCATACAAAACGTATCAGTACCCGCGCCCTCTCCTGGGTTTTCCCTTGATAACAATGGCAACCTCATAGGGACAACGGCAACCACAAGTAAAATTCTTGCCTCTCATATCAATTCATTTAGGATCATTGACGACATTGTTTATTTCATTAATAAAAACGGATTCTTGGGAAAACTTGATCCCCTATCAGAATATATAACCACCATCGGCAGGCCTGGTTTTTATCTTTTGGACAAGCCGGCACAATTCTGGCAAGCGCCCAATAGAAACATCATCATCCTTGATGCGTCCGGCGGTCTTTTTCTTTCCGACGGTTCAACCCATATTCAAACCATTACCGGAGGCGTGCGGCAATTTGCATTTGATAGCCGCAATGCAAAAATACTCATACGCAAAGACCAAAGCATTGATATCTTTTGGCTTGAGGATAACGCATTCCAGCCATTTGAAAAAAGTGGAACCAGAACAGAAGTGTTTGCGAGTGATGCCGCAATCCAAGACGCAGACTGGTTTTTTGCCGATGATGCCCATATCATCATCCGCACCGCCGACAATATTTTTTTCACCGATATTGATGCAAGAAACGGCAAAAATATCGTCCAACTTTTCTCCAAAAAAATAGAGGAACTTGTCACTATCCCCTCACTGCCCCACAGCATTTTTTTCCGCAGAGGAAAAACATTTTATACGATTTCTATTTAGAGAATAACCGACGTGCGTAGCAATCTGCGCGATATTCCTGACGCAATACCTGTCCTAAAATCGGACCATACCGTCGGGGTTATCCGTACCGCCTTCCCACAGAGTATAACTTGTATAATCACGATTGAATGAGAACTCAAGTTTTCGATATTGTCCGTTCTTATCAACCGCAATCCTCGATTAGTCTGTTGAATATAAAAATTTACTTGAGACCTTTTGATGTCTGTTGCGGCTTCTCCACTCTTCCTACCATAAACTGAATCGCCTCATTCATATTGATGGGTGTAATCGTGATATGCGGATGCCTACTTTGAAATACCCGAAAAATCTCATCGGCGAACGATTGCCCTATGGTTGGGACTTTGTCAAAATCAAGAATTACGGTTTTGAATTTCTCCAGCCCCGCAAGTATCCTGCGTGCCTGAGATCGAGAAATATAAATGGTACCCATGGTGTAGAGCCGCACCTGTACTTCAGTCTTGTCAAACGCATATTCTTTCGGATCGCTCTGATATTTCTTGAAAACATCACTAAGGTGTTTGGAAGAATCCAAGGATACCGAGAAGGTGATTTTTGTTCCTCGTTTTACCGGCTTCAACGCTTCAATAAAAACATCATGCACGATGTTATCTACCCTCAAGCGATGTCCGAAGCTTTCAAGAATGAAGATATCTCCGACTTTGGACGTGAAGAAAATCCCCTCGCCGGAGTGCGCCTGCGGCTGAGTCGTCATTTTACCCTTTAAGATGTCCTGGATCGCCTCAAGCTCCGAGCGAAGGTTTCTTTTCTGCATAACGCTTCGGAATGCTCCAAGCCCGGAATCATTCACCGTGAATACCAATAGATTTCTTTCTTTGCGCATCTCCACTTCAATGAAGCGCGAGTGAGAATGCTCAATAGCGTTATTCAGCATCTCGGAGAACGCGTATTCAAAGACGCTTCGCACATTTTCCCGTGCTTGCGATATAGACGGGATCTGATCTTTGATATCAGCCCACACTTCATGCTCTCTTAGTTCCTTATTCCGAAGCCGTTTTTTAATACCAACGCCAAATCGCTGCGCTTGTTCCGGAAGCACATAGAACGCATATCGCGTTGATCCCATTTTCACTAATTTCCCATTGCTTGCCAGACGATGAAGAACCACGCTTATATATTGGCGGGTAACCTTTTTGCTCAAGCGAGCGAAGATGTCTGATGTCCGTATCTTTCCGCCCCGGGACGCAATTTTTATAATTTCATCTTGAATGGTCATACGTAGAGCCATTGTAATCTACACTACCGCCATTGTCAACTCTCTTGTCAACTTACCCGATGGTGAGTTTCTCATTATTCAAGTATATACCATTTTGAACTGGCCAGATCTTGGGAAATTTG
>CAYHZE010000025.1:0-12204 GCA_964361015.1 uncultured Candidatus Saccharibacteria bacterium
TCTCTGTCCGCTATCCCTTTAGGCTTAACCAATTGCCTTAATTTCGGCCATCCTCGGGATTCCATGGGTGCATTTGCACAAACTGTTGCCACGCTTAGGGACTGTTCGCGAGCAACTGCTATTCCGGTGGTAAGTGGAAATATAAGCTTGTACAACGCCTACGGATCTCATTCAATAAAACCGACTCCTGTTCTTGTAATGGCGGGGGTAAGAAAACAGATCATTGCATAACGAGGTTGCCGTGATATAACAAAAAATCGATAACGAAACAAATTATAGACCTTTTGCCAAAGTAAGCTTTGCATAAAGGGATTTATCCATAGATACTATACTCTAAGGGATAGTCGCCACAAATTGTCATTTGACGCACAGCGATAAATATGATAACTATACTATTGCAATACAAAATATGAGCAAAAATAAAATTATTTTTATTCTCGCCGTCATTATCTCGTCTTTTGTTATCAGTATTCTTGGATATTCTTTTTTTCGTTATCTGAAGATTGTGCAGAATAATTCTTGCGGCCGATCCGGCACGCCATGCGTGTATCAGATGGTGCCTCCGTCTCTTTGGGAACTGATTACCAATAACTCATCCACCCAGATGCGGCCGCCATGCGATCCTACGGCAACAACCACGGCAATAACGGCTGACTGCATTACGCCCCTACCGCCATCGCCGTCCGATTCGCCCATAACTTCGCCGCCCATGCAATCAGGGAAGATTGATGAACAAATAAATTCACGAGAATTGATTACAGAATTTATCAATGCTGACTATCGCGTGCTTAAAGTAGTACGAAATCCTTTCGCACCCTATACGCTTATTGTAGCAACACGACGTTCAAAAAATTTCACGTCAGATGGCAGAATTGGCAACGACGAGTATTGTGGCGGTTTGTATACATTTTCATCCTGTTTCTTTTTTGTTGAACCTCAATATGTATTCAAAACAGATCCCCATCCTCGATTTATTGCAGAATGGAAAGGAACGTCAGGAGATAGTCTCGACCATGATTCGATTAAATTTAAAGATACGGATATGCTTGAGTTCGATAGTGACGTAGGAGATGCTGGAGCTGGTCTATTTATATCTTCGGAATTAAATCTAAAAACAGGAGTTGTAAAAGAAATAAGCCGCAAACAAACGAAGTAGGGGATATAATTCCTGTAAATTAAAAGAACCGCTCATTTGAGCGGTTCCGGTTTTCTTATTTGAAGATCACTTGAGTTGGATCTTCTGGACTTACGAAGCCAGCAGGAAAAATTAGATAACCGTCACAGGGATGATTTGCATACGGCAGTGCTCCCGCGAGAGATAAATCTTCGACATAAGCACCCATCCGCACTCCATAGTGAAAATGGGTATTGCCCCCAAGATTTGCCACCGTTGCAATTTGCATACCCTTTGGAACAAAATTACCTTCTGTTACCATGGGATTCACATGCCATGAGACAGTTGTGAATTTTCCACTAACTGGGAGGTTATGTTCAAGAACGATACCGTACGCCCATGATCCGCTTGAGTCGTAATGTACATCTTTCACGATCCCATCTTCCCCAGCATACACAGCGGTACCTGCCGTAGCGCTGTAGTCAACACCATTATGCTGTTTATGGTAACCATCATCACAGGTAATGGGAGACTCGTCTTTAAAGTTTAAAATTACATATCTCCCCGCATATGGCGTATACAAGGGCCACGTCAGCTTAATCACACTATCATCCGCCTGCGGCGTATAATAGACATACAGCAGGGGTCGCGCCCAGTATGTAGGATTGCGTGAGCTGAAAAACATATCGAAGTTATTGTTGTTTTGCCATGGCGCAAGCATGAGGCCATGGTTGAGTGGAGAGGAATTTCCCCTTCGCCACTGGTTGTACTGATTGGTAAAGTTTACGCCATACCACCCTCCGCTCGTACTGGGCGGTTGCGTATAACCAAGGGAGAATTTGTAGGGCCGAGTATCCCAGCCAACTGTTGCTGATTGCCATTGACTGGTGACAGAAAACCATTGGATCCATGTAGGAGTTGAGCTGTCGCCGCGAGGAAAACCCCAAAGCCATAGAACTGCTAGATCTGCAACTTGCGGCATTCCGCCAAGATTGAAGCGAAGCAATGTCTGATATTGGTCGCCCCATCCGCCGACTTGCAATTTTTCATCGTGTACGCCACTCCTGTGATATACATTGCTGTACCACATATCCATACCATCAAAAGGTCCTGGCTGGAGTTCTACAAGATTTGCGTGTGCATGCGCTGAAAGAACAAACAACAAAACTCCAACCGCGATCATGGTGAAAGCATACTTTCTCATTTCCTTACCTCTTTTTTCTTGAGAAATTGTAAACGTGCCAATTGCCTGCATTACTACAGACTTTGATCAATATAGCACCCCCCCCCTATTTTTTGTCAATGATAAAAAAGAATAAAGATAAAAAAACGGGAAAGATGATTCGCTGTGCATTACCGTCTTGTTTTGAAAGATTTTTTAAGTATAATCTACTATATATGGAAAAAGACCTCGCGCGCATACGCGTAAACGCGCTTGCGGAAATAGAAAAAACAGACACACCTGAAGCAGTGGAAAATTTGCGTACGCGATATCTGGGAAGAAAGGGCATACTTACGGTTATTTTACGATCTCTCAAGGACCTGTCTCCGGAAGACAAAAAAAAGATTGGCATGAAGGCAAATAAACTTCAAGAAGAAATCACCGCGCTTTTTGATACGCGGGCAGGTAATCTGCAAAAAACACTGCGCGAATCTATTTTAGAAAAAGAGTGGGTGGATATTACGCGCCCGGGAATACGTCTTGAAAAAGGACACCTTCATCCCATCACGAAGATAACACGGGAAATGATAGAAATTTTTTCTCAACTTGGATTTGAAATCGTAGAGGGTCCGGAAGTGGAAACTGAATACTATAATTTTGACGCGCTCAATATTCCCGAACATCATCCTGCGCGTGAAATGTGGGATACGTTTTGGCTAAAACAATCATCTCAAGGAGGATTATCTGTCCAATCAGATTTGCAAAGCAGCTCTGGTTTGGCACATAGAAATTCACGGTTACTTTTGCGTACGCACACAAGCCCCGTGCAAATACGCTATATGGAAACGCACAATCCTCCCTTTCGTATTGTGGTTCCGGGAAGGGTGTACAGATATGAAGCAACTGATGCTTCGCACGATGTCCAGTTTCATCAACTTGAGTGCTTGATGGTTGACAAAAATGCTTCTATCGCAAATCTCAAAGCAATTATCCATGAGTTTTTTTCACGTCTGTTTACCAAGCGCGTGGTCATTCGTTTGCGGCCAAGTTATTTTCCTTTCACCGAGCCCAGTGTTGAAGTGGATATTTCCTGTCTTTCATGCAAGGGGAAAGGATGTTCAATTTGCAAAAAAACCGGATGGGTTGAGTTGGCAGGGGCGGGTATGGTGCATCCGAATGTGTTTAAGGCGGTAGGTTATAATCCTCAAGAGGTACGCGGATTTGCATTTGGCATGGCCATTGATCGACTGGCATTGATGAAATACAACATCCCGGATATTCGATTGTTGCGATCCGGAGATATAAGATTTTTGAAACAGTTTTAGCTATGAAATTCAGTTATCTCTGGCTTAAAGATATGGTAGGTTTCAAAGAAACGCCGACAAATTTGGCGGAGTTTTTGACATTGCGTTCATTTGAAATGGAGTCGGTGGAAAGAGTTGGCAATGATTATGCGCTTGATGTGAAGATAACCGCCAACAGGTTGACTGATGCGGGCGGACACTGGGGACTTGCGCGGGAGATTGCGGCCGTCACCAATGCGCCATTCCAAGAACCGAAAATAAAAATACCGCCTGTCGCAAAAAAATTTACCATTGATATTGACGTGCTTCCTTCAGAGCTTTGTTCGCGGTACACCGCTCAATTGATTGAAATATCAAAACCCGCTTCATCTCCCCGATGGCTCCAAGAACGATTGATTACCTGCGGTTTGCGCCCTATTGATGCAATAGTGGACGTGACGAATTATGTCATGCTTGAGACAGGACATCCTCTGCATGCGTTTGATGCGGAAAAAATAATCGGCCAGCAAATGGTTATCCGCGAATCCAAGCGAGGAGAAGAAATAACAACCCTTGACGGCACGAAGCGCACGCTTGGCGAGGGTGCAATCATCATTCAAGATCGAGAGCGCATTATTGATTGCGCGGGAATCATGGGAGGAGAAAACTCTCGGATAACGCAAGACACAAAAACAATTCTTTTGCAGGCGGCAGTATTTGATCCCGTACGGATTTATCGAGCGTCACGGTTGCTTGGCCTTGCGACAGATGCGTCAAAGCTGTATGCGGCTGGCGTAGATTTTTCTGTTTCTCTGCAAGCGCTTGAGCGAGCCTGCGAGCTTTTGGAGGAGATTGCGCATGCGCAACGCATAGGTAATGCCTACGATTGGTATCCGGAAAAAGCCGTACCCTCGCGTATCCTTTTTCGTCCGGATTATGCTGACAGTATCATAGGACACGCAAACGGATCTGCATTTTATCAGCGCGTGTTCACACATCTCGGATTTGTATTCAAAAAGCAGGGTAATAATATGCTTGTGGAAGTGCCACCGCGAAGGCGTGATATTCAGATAGAGGAAGATTTAATTGAGGAAATTGCGCGATTATTTGGCTATGAGAATATCACGGCGCAATTCCCCCACGTTCTGCTTGCGCCCGGTTCACGCAATGATGAATTTTTATGGCAGGAGAAAATGCGCGATCATTTAGCCGCGGCTGGGTTTATTGAAACAGAAGTCTACGAATTTACGGGCGAGCAAGAATTAAGCCAATTTTTTCTCTCGGACTCCTCGTTCGTTGAATTGCAAAATCCGATGAACGCGGATCAACGTTATCTTCTGCCTCGTCTTTTAATGAAATATGTCGTATGCGTGAAAGAAAATCTCACACACGCCGATGCGATCAAGATATTCGGCATAGGGAAAAGTTTTATTCTCAATCAAAAAACAATCCACGAGAGAAAAGATCTTTGTCTTGCGTTAGCGCGCAAGGGCGCGCGAGGGGAAGATGAATTTTACGAACTCAAGGGCGTGATTGATAATCTGCTTGAATCGCTCGGGATTGAGGAATACGGATATAGCGAAAAAAATATCGGCGCCCATGGTTCCGATGCGGCAATGTTTCACCCCTATCGCGTGGCGGAAATAACGGCTGACGGAAAACCAATCGGTATGATCGGTGAGATTCATCCGGAAATCCTCGATCAAATGAAATCAAAAACTCGCATTGTTGCCGCAGAACTTTTTATTGACGCGCTCGCAAAACTTGCCGACAGCGAACAGCAGTATCGTCCCGTGGGAAAATATCCGGCAGTACGACGCGACGTGGCGATAGTGGTTCCTTTTAATACAAAGACAGAAGATATTACGAATGTGATGGAAACAGCGGGCGGGGAACTTCTTATTGATACGGATCTTTTTGACTATTTTCAAGATGAAGATATGCGCGGAACTCAAAATAAAAGTTTGGCATTTCACCTTATCTTTGAGTCATCCGAGCGGACACTTACTGATGAGGAGATTGAGCAAGCCATGAAAAAAATTATTGAGGCGCTTGAAGAAAAAAATTGGGAGGTGAAGAAATAATTTTTTGGATGACACTCGGCCCGAGTGCGGCGATTGCTTATTATGAGGTCTTTGCGGATGATGGCGTGTAGTCAAGCGGAGACCGGAATTATGGTAAAGCCCTCACACTCCCCCATTTTTCCCTTTATCTTCACTCTTTTCTGTCATTCCCGCGGAAGCGGGAATCCAGACCCTCATTTTTGTTTGTGAAGAAAACATGGATTCCCGCTTCCGCGGGAATGACATAGGTGTGAGGGGTTACGAATTATGAATTTGACAGATATTGAGTCCCATGTTATATATAAACAATCCCAAACAACACGAAGAGGAGCAGGGTTATGGATACGCCACGGCATTATATGATGGCAACAGTTGCCCATCACCAACTGGACGATATCAGTAGTGATCAAGCAGCGCTTTGTGATATTGACGGCGAGGATGGGGAGAATTATATAGGCAACTGGGTGGATGGGTTCGGGTTCGTGGAGGTTCGATTCCCCAAGGCGACCACAAGGGAATTGACAGGTGATGAGAAAAATAAGCACAACGGACGGGTGCTCATGATGGGAACGCAATTTGTCGGCCTCATTCAGATTCACGATGCGCCTAATGCCATACCTATTCCACAGGAAGCCGTATTAGTCTATACCAGAAACTCAATATATATACTCGGCAAAGCGGACGAGAAAGGAGTGCGAATTATTATAAAAAATGGAGTTGTTATGTTCTTTGAGCGGTGTGTCGTAAAAAGCTTGATGCTTCATCGTCCGCTTGTAGTTATGGGATTACAAGGTGACGAACCAGTGATTCCGTTCGTAAGCAGTACAGTGGAGTATATAAATAATATGCGCGGTGAAGCTACCGACGAGATCTCCGTGTAATATATCAAGAAAGCGCCTTACTCACAGAAATATACGCACCTGCATGCAGGTGCGTTTTACATTAGACCTACTGCGTAAAAACACGCAAAAGTTGCATAAAAACACAATCTATGCTAACATTATATATATGGCGCTAACACCCAAAGAAAAGATAAAAGTTATCGAGAAGTATCGCGTACATGATAAGGATACTGGCTCTACGGAAGTGCAAATCGCGGTATTAAGCCAGGAGATTTCCCGACTCACTAATCACCTCAAAAAATTCCCTAAAGACAACCATTCTCGACGGGGACTTTTTGGCATGGTAGCGCGGCGCAAGAAATTTCTTGATTACCTTAAAGAAAATAACATAAGAAAATATAACAGTCTCATTAAAAAATTGGGACTCAAAAGATAGACGCGAAACAAATTCACAATTTTCAATTTTGCAATTTTCAAAAACTTGGAAATTGGAAATTGGAAATTGGAAATTCTGACAAGTGAGCGTAATTAAACACAAAGCCCAGCGCGTAGCAATCCTTATTGACGTGCAGAATCTCTATCATTCTGCGCGCAACCTCTACAACGCGCGGGTCAATTTCAAAGAAGTGCTCAAAGCGGCAGTGGCAGGCCGCAGTCTTGTGCGTGCGCTTGCATACGTCATCCGCACTGAAAGCGGCGAAGAAAAAACGTTTCTTGACGCGCTTGGCAAAATCGGTATTGAAACACGCATTAAAGATTTGCAGATTTTTCCGGGCGGCATGAAAAAGGCCGATTGGGACGTGGGAATCGCGATGGACGCGGTCAAACTCGGCAATCGTATTGACGCGCTCGTGCTTATGTCAGGCGACGGAGATTTTATTCCGCTTATTGATTATCTGCATGAAGTACACGGGATCCAGGTAGAGGTAGCCGCATTTGGCCGCTCAAGCTCTCAAAAATTAAAAGAGGTTGCCGATGACTTTATGGATCTTGGTGGTTCTTCAGAGCGTAAATTTTTGATGAGAATTACCGAACATAAAAACCAATAAATTGAGACTGTAGAAGAATATCTTCCACGGTGTCATTGCGAGCGTAGCGAAGCAATCTATAACGCCGAGAGAGAGATTGCTTCGTCGCTACTTAACCCAGTAGGTCTTTCTGCTGAAAGATCCTCGCAATGACAACTTCTAGGCATTCTTCTACAGTCTCAAATTAAAATAATTTTTATTGAAGGAGAAGGCAGAAAAGAACGGTTATATTCGATACATCATTCATTCTTTCTCGTGACATGGGTCGTGATAAAAAATGAATGATCGCCCGTGCGTATCGCGACCTCTCTTTTCAGCCGATCCTCTCAATGCCACACGTGTGGAACATAAAACATATACGCTCAATCTTGAAGGTAAAACTTTCACTGTTGAGCTCAATAACTGGGCAGAACAAGCCCATGGATCCGTGCTGGTGCGCGTGGGAGATACGGTGGTGCTTGCAACTGCTGTTATGAACTATCATGCGCGTGAAGGAGGCGGAGATTTTTTCCCGCTTTCCGTTGATTACGAAGAAAAATTTTACGCAACGGGAAAAATTCTCGGATCGCGCTTTGTGAAGCGCGAAACACGGCCGTCGGAAGAAGCCATCCTCGTAAGCCGCCTTATTGATCGTTCCATACGGCCTCGTTTTGATATGCGCATACGAAACGAAGTGCAGGTAATCATCACCGTGCTCTCCATTGATGAAAAAAATGATCCCGATGTACCCGCGCTTTTAGGCGCATCATTGGCGCTTTCCCTTTCTGACATCCCATGGCTTGGCCCGATCGCGGGCATACGCGTGGGAAAACCCCGCACTGCTGATGGCAAACCATCAAACGAATTTGTTCTTAATCCGACCTATGAAGAACGCGAAGGCGCTGATCTTGATGTCATCGTGTCGGGTACTTCAGATCGCATTAACATGATTGAGGCGGGCGCAAACGAAATGCCCGAACAGGAGTTTGCTTCGGCGATTGAATGGGGATTTGAATTTATCAAGCAGTCAATTGAATTCCAGCAGAAAATAATTGCCGACCACGCGGTGACCAAACGAGAAGTTCAGATGACTCCGCGATCGCCCGAGCTTAGCAAACTTTTGGCACAAGATTTTATGGCGACAATAGAGGAAGCGATGTATGGCGCACAGGCGCACAATAAAAAAATAGTACATAGCGCGATTGCCGACGCAAAAGAAACGTGGATGAAAAAAGCGGAAGAAAGCTATCCTGATACATTTACCAAAGCCGAAGGAAATCTTTTGTTTGAAGAAGCGATCAATGACATTGTGCATAAACGAATTATTGAAAAAGGGGAACGCCCTGATGGAAGAAAACCCGATGAACTACGTCCCCTTCATGTGTCCACCGGCCTTTTGCCGCGCACACACGGCTCGGGTCTTTTTATGCGCGGAGAAACGCATGTGCTCTCGCTCTTAACACTCGGAGGGCCTGGCGACCAGCATATTGTTGAGGGCATGGAAGTACGCACCAAAAAACGATTCATGCACCATTATAATTTCCCTCCGTTTTCTGTGGGTGAATCAAAGCCCATGCGCGGCCCGGGACGGCGCGAAATCGGCCACGGCGCGCTTGCCGGTCGTGCCCTTCTCCCGTTGATTCCCTCCAAAGATGAATTCCCCTACACGATTCGGCTTGTATCTGAAGTACTTTCCTCAAATGGATCATCTTCCATGGCATCAGTGTGCGGTTCATCCCTTGCCCTTATGCAGGGTGGCGTGCCAATAAAAAAAGCTGCGGGAGGTGCGGCTATGGGATTGATGCTCAACGAAAAAGGGGATTACAAAGTACTCACTGATATTCAAGGACCCGAGGACCACCACGGCGACATGGATTTTAAGGCTGCGGGTACCCGAGATGGCATTACCGCAGTCCAAATGGATGTAAAAATAGAAGGCATCACTCCGGCTATGTTGCGTGACACATTAATTGATGCTCACAAATGCCGCATGAAAATCCTTGATGCGATGGATGCAGTTATCTCCGAACCCAACAAAGAACTTTCTCCATGGGCGCCACGCATAGAAATCATTAAAATCAATCCGGAAAAAATTGGATCGCTTATAGGACCTGGAGGCAAAGTGATCAATGAAATTATTGCGCAAACAGGCGTACAGATTGATATTGACGATGATGGCACGGTCTTCATAACCTCTTCCCAAGAAGAAGGCATGAAAGAAGCGATTGCGGCGGTCAAACAAATTACGCGTGAAATAAAAGCAGGTGAACTCATTGAGGGAAAGGTTACGCGCATTCTTAATTTCGGCGCCATGGTGGAGATAGGTCCCCGCCAAGACGGACTTGTGCATGTTTCCGAACTTGCCCCGTGGCATGTTGAAAACGTAACCGACATCCTTAATATAGGAGACAAGGTAACAGTAAAAGTCAAAGATATTGACGATCAAGGAAGAGTCAATCTTACTCTCAAAGACGTTCCGGGGCGTTACTCTGAAGAAGACGTGGCGCGCCACCGCGATGAAGGAGGATCAAGACGCCATGATGACGATAGACGCCATGGAGGCGCTCACGATCAGCGCAGGGGAAGGCGCTAATATACAATACAACTTACGCATTTACGTCTTTTATTCCCCTCCTGATAGAGGAGCGAGGTTAGGAGTGGTATGGGTGAGGAGGAATAAAAAGAGGAAATTATACCTCCCCACTCATAATTTTTTTTCAAAAAATTGGAGAAAATATGCTATGATAAGCGCATAGATAAATTAACATCGTTGTCTATGGATCAAAATCCTTCTTTTTCAAAAGTAACATCGCTCTATGCGGGATCAGGCAACAACAGTCCGATTCATCCGACAATCAATAACCAGTCGCCATCAGCTCCAAGCCCGAGTAAAGCCCCTCCTATAGATCCACCAAAACCTCCACAGCAAGAACCACCTTCCATCGAAACAAACAGTCCCGCTATCCGTACCATGAAATCCGATTTGGATCGGCTTTTTAAAACGAGCCCTCCCTCAATCTCGCAGATGATTACCAAATCTGGTTCCGTGAATCCGGCAATAAAAAAAGCTCATAGAAATGCGAGTGTATATGCGCTATTGGGCGTTACGTTTGTAATTCTCATTATGATAGGTACCGGAGTATACTATTTTTGGGACACATTATTTCCTCCCCCGCAACCAATTGAATTTATAAAAGCAACTCCTCCTGCGCCATTTTTTACAACCGAAAGTTCGCGCACAATTGAAGTCTCCACAACCGATCGCCAAAAATTCATTAAATTAATGGCGGATTCCATGAAAGAATTTGAACGTAACGGAACTATGAAGCATATTCTGGTCAAACTTTCTGATGCGGCGGGAGAGCGGTTTATCGCTCCGGCTGATTTCTTTGATTTTTATCAAATCACGCTACCGGCAAATCTTATTAAGCGCTTCAGCGCCAATGCTATGATTGTTGTGTATACCACAGCTTCTGGCACTCGACTGGGACTTGCCATGAAAACCAATGATGTCAATCGGACGTTACGCGATATGCTTGATTGGGAATCAAACATGTTGAATGATATAAAACCGTTGTTTTTTGGCGTACCGCTTGCCCCCATTTCTCTCGATTTTGAAGATCGCTCGTACCACAACATTGATTGGCGATACCTCAAACTTTCCTCCGAGACTGATATCGGCATTGGATATGGTGTTTTTCCCGCAAAAAACCTGTTTTTCATCACCACAAGCAAGGAGTTCACGGAAACTATTATTGACCGACTGTTTAATGCGCGTTGACATGCGCATATGCCGCGTTATAATCTCTTATATATATGGACGAACATCACCTAAACAAATTTAAAAAAATACTGGAAGAAGAACGCGACCGACTGATCGCGGAATTGTCGTCTATCGCCAAAAAAGATCCGCGCATGAAAGACAATTGGATTGCCGATTTTCCCCAAATGGAGACCGGCGAAACAGGATCGCATGCTTCCCGCGACGAGGAGGAAGACGAAGTGGAAGAATATGAAGTGAGATTGGAAGCAGAACATTCACTTGAATCCCGACTGCTTCATGTTACCCGCGCCCTTCACCGGATTGAGGTAGGGGAATACGGCATGTGTGCTACATGTAAAAAAGAAATTTCTATGGAACGGTTGGATGCAAATCCGGCGGCTGAATACGATATGGAGCATCAGAAATGATGTAGTGATAGAACAATCCAATCGTCTTGTATATCAAGTGATTTTGCCACTATCCATCTTTTACCGTTTCTCTACTGGAACATGACAAATCAGGTGTACTATCCCAAATAACTCCTCTTGGCCCCGTAATGCGGGGGGGTTATTTTTTCTCTCAAACCTGCTACGCTGATCCAATGGCAATCACCATTCATTCTGGACAAGTAAGCGGACTTGATGCGCGTCCTATCTCGGTTGAAGTAGATATCACGCCGGGACTTCATGTGTTTACCATCGTGGGACTTGCCGATAAAGAAGTGCAGGAGTCGCGAGAACGCATTTCTGCGGCAATTAAAAATATCGGCGCGTTAGCACCCAACAAAAAAAGTCAGCGCGTTATTGTCAATCTCGCGCCAGCAGACATCAAAAAAGAAGGGCCTGCGTTTGATCTTGCCATTGCGCTTGGATACTTGCTCTGCTCCGGGCAGGTTATTTTTAATCCCAAAAATACATGGTATTCTGGCGACATCTCAAAAGGCGAGATATCTCGCGAGGCGAAGCCGTGA
>CAYHZE010000026.1:0-11822 GCA_964361015.1 uncultured Candidatus Saccharibacteria bacterium
GAATATTCCCAAAACAAAAAGAAAAATAAAACGAAATTCTTGCGGCATCATATCTGCATGATACCACAGCAGCGCGTTTGATTCTAATACAGGGGAACTACATATGAAGTACTCCTCTTTTTCTATTGCCGACAAAATATACACGATCGTGTGTATTTTGTCGGCAATAGGATATGCCATTGATTTGTTATAGAATGAAAAATTAATATGTTTGGAACGATAACATGCATTAAATATAAAGGCAGTATTGATTTTTTTGACAAGGCTATGAGGGTTTGATAACATGGCAAGGTGTTTATCAATAAAGGTCTGTATGAATCATTATTAAAAATAATAATTTTATTTCCATGTTTATTTTTTCTCGTTTGCGCAAGTCTATGATAGTAGCAGTCTTTCTTATTGTTAGCGCATTTGCGTTTGTTGCATATGCGAATCATTCGTGGGGCGGCTATCATTGGGCGCGTACGGCAAGTCCGGTTATGCTGAAGCTTGGCGATAATGTATCTCCGCTGTGGGACGCGCATCTTGCTAGCGCGTCAGCCGATTGGAATAATCCTTTAGCATCTATTAGTGTATTATCTACCACTGTGGTTCTTGGGCGTTCCACAAGTCGATGCCGCCCCACATTGGGAAGGGTGGAGGTATGCAATAGGAGTTACGGCAATAATGGTTGGCTCGGTGTTGCATCAATATGGGTAAATGGTAGCCACATTACTCAAGGGACTGTCAAATTGAATGATACGTATTTTGATACTTCCACATACAATACCCCCGCATGGAGACAATTCGTCGCGTGTCAGGAAATTGGCCATACATTCGGCCTTGCCCATCAAGACGAAAATTTTAATAATGCGAACCTCGGCACATGCATGGACTACACGAATGATCCGGGCGGCACGCTTTATAATCAGTTGAGTAACAGGCATCCAAATACGCACGACTTCAATCAGTTGGGAACAATCTATGCGCATCTTGATACCACTACCACGGCTTTTAGCAAAATCTCTTCACAGGCCGCGTCTGACATTGATACCTCAAATGCATCGGAGTGGGGTAAGGCAATACGGAAATCTGCCGATGGACGCACCGTTCTTCATGAACGCGACTTAGGCAAGGGACAAAAGCTTTTCACCTTCGTCATCTGGGCGGATGAGGGTGGTACGAAATGAGACGGTAGAAGAATACCCGAAAGTTGTCATTGCGAGGCGCAGCCGAAGCAATCTATACCTCGGAATATGAGATTGCCGCGGTCGCTTCGCTCCCTCGCAATGACAGTCTTGGTGGAGTTTTATAATGTAAAGTAAGAGAGGTCATATAAACATTCCGCCACAAAAGTGGCGGAATGTTTTTTTTTGTTTATAATTAAGGGTATGAGATTGCCTACTCCCTCCATAAATAAGGTTATCGGCATTATCATTGTAAGCGACTTCATGGTAACAACCGGGGCCGCGCTCCTGTCGCCGATTTTTGCATTGTTTGTCACTCAGCAAATGGTGGGCGGATCAGCGAAAGCCGTAGGATTTGCCATTGCGATTTACTGGATCACTAAATCAATTGTCCAGCTTCCCATCGCGCGTTATCTTGATCGCAACCATGGAGAAGTTGATGATTATTATTTTATGATTTTCGGACTTGTGGCCGATGCTACGGTTTTGAGCGGATATTATTTTTTCGCATCTAGCGTCTGGCATGTCTACATCCTCCAAGGATTACTGGGGCTTGCCGATGCGTTTATGCTCCCGCCGTTTTATGCGATCTTTACCCGTCATATTGATCGCGGGAGCGAAGGGTTTGAATGGTCAATTCGTTCAAGTTTTTCATTTGGCGGAGGGGCTGCGCTTGGCGGGGCACTGGGCGGCATCTTACTCGGTGTTGTTGGTTTTCGTAATGTATTCCTCATCGCCGCATCATTTAATCTCTTGAGTGTGGTTTCTTTACTTTTTATGAAGCCGTATATTATGTCAAAAACATCTAAACCCGTAGAGCGCATCGCGCTTGAGCATAAAAAAATATAAATGATCACCAATCGTGAGATCGCAAAGCTTTTGACGGAGATGGCAGCGTTTCTTGAAATGCAGGGAGTGGCGTTTAAGCCGCGCGCGTATGAAAAAGCAGCGCTTGGCATTGAGTCGCTTGATAGGGAAGCAGCTGATATCTATGACAAAGGCGGACTCAAAGCGCTTGAGAAAATTCCCGGCGTAGGTAAAGGGATTGCTGGCCATATTGAGGAGATGGCCAAAACAGGAAGTTTCAAAGAATATCGCGCGCTCAAAAAAAAGATTCCTGTTGATATTTCGTCACTCCTCGCGGTGGAGGGGATTGGTCCGCAGATGATAAAAATATTGTGGCAGAAACTGCATATTCGCAATTTAGTCCAGTTGGAGAAAGCGGCGCGTGCAGGTAAGATTCATGACCTTACGCATTTCGGCAGAAAGTCGGAAGAAAAAATTATAAAAGGAATCGAGTTTTTGAAAGCATCGGGCGGAAGGCAAGTGCTTGGTTTTTTGTTGCCGGAAATTCGCAATCTTGAAAAAGCCGTGCAAGCATTGGACGGTGTTGAAAAAGCCATTGTGGCAGGATCGGTGGCAAGGCGCCGCGAGACCATCGGCGATATTGATATTCTTGCGGTTTCATCAAATCCGCAAAAGGTGATGGAACAATTCGTTTCTCTTCCCGTGGTAGCCCATGTATATGGCAAGGGGCTGACAAAAACAAATGTGCGACTTACAAATGGCCTTGATGCCGATTTGCGCGTAGTCCCAAAAGAATCATTCGGAGCCGCGCTTAACTATTTTACCGGCTCAAAAGATCACAATATTGCGTTACGCGAGATTGCCATAAAAAAAGGCATGAAGCTGAATGAATACGGGTTGTATAGGGGAAAAAAGATGGTGGCAGGGGCAACAGAGGAAGGAATATATCGCGCGTTGGGATTCAAGCAAGTGCCTCCGCCGGAAATTCGAGAAAATACCGGAGAAATTAAAACGGCACAGCTTGGCAAACTACCCAAGCTCATTGATTACGGCGATTTGCGCGGCGATTTGCAAGTGCAGACTGACTGGACTGATGGAGACAATTCCATTGAAGAAATGGCATGTGCCGCACAGGCCGCAGGGTTAGAATATATCGTAATCACGGATCATACGCGCAGTCTTGCAATGACCGGCGGATCGGATGAAAAGAAATTATTGAAGCAAGTTGAAGAAATAAAAAAAATACAAAAGAAATTTAAGAATTTTCGTATTCTGACTGGAGCTGAAGTAAATATTGCAAAAGATGGATCGCTTGATATTAATGACGAGACACTTGGTACGCTTGACGTGGTGGGTGCCGCAATCCACAGTCATTTTAAGTTGTCGCGCGAGGAACAGACTAAACGCATAATCAGAGCAATGGAAAATCCGCATGTGGATATCATATTTCATTTGACCACGCGCATGATCAACAAACGAGGGCATATTGAATTGGATATTGATGCAATCATTGCGGCGACAAAGCGCACGGGAACCGTACTTGAAATTGACGCATTTCCCGATCGCCTTGATATTAAAGATGAATATATTCGCAAATGCGTATCTGCGGGAGTGAAGATGTCCATTGATTCCGACGCGCACGCAACGGCGCATTTTAGTTATCTTGAACATGGCATTGCCCAAGCCCGCCGCGGGTGGGCGGAGAAAAAAGATATTGTTAATGCGTGGCCATTGAAAAAATTATTCTCACTGTTAAAGTGATAATATGCCGGAGCGAATATCACCACAATCAAATCCTTTGGAACGCGCGCATTATGCGCCTCTTGAGCTCACGCGGGAAGATCGTGAGCGCCTTGGCGAGCTTTTGAGAGAAGCTGAAATAATGCATATCTCTGATTATAGTGATGATATTGAGGCCGTGGAAATACGCAGACGCTTGCGGGATGAAAACGGAAAGGCCGCTTTGTTTATTCTTGAGCTTCTCAACACAGGAGAGATCGTTCCATCCTCCGATTCATTTTATGCAAATCTTTGCTGGTTGAATTATTGCGCTTCCGAGCAATGCGCGTCCGATATCGGCGCGTTTCTTATGAGGGACGAGATTGTATTTGATTCAGACGACCGATCATTGGGTGATATTATTATTAAGATGCTTGAGAGAGTGGGAACCGAGGAAAACATTGAGCAGGTTGCCTCTTATGCTTCCCGATGTTTTGATGTGTATAGTACAAGGGAAGATGCGTTAGATCTCCAGACAGCTGATAGTATGCAGGCGGTAAGCGCTTTATCACTCATCATGGAGCGAGTAGCAGATCTGAATGCAAGAGAAAGAATTGAAGGCATAATAAGAACAACAAAAGAAAATACAGCTCAACGCGTTGGCGTGTCAGTTCCCGAACTTGAGAATACATATTCTTATATCGGCGAGTATGCCGCTAAAAGAATCTCCCGTTTCCAAGATTTGTTTGAAGTACGGGAAGAAAGAATATTTTCTGAAGATCAACGTGATGATGAATTGCAAGACGCATATCAGGAACATAGGTTTAAGGAGGTGGAATCTCGACTGGAAACAGTCAAACGGTTGCGCCGTGAGATTGAGGAGGAACAGTGGACCATGGATAAATATATGCAAGAAGATCCTGAAGATGAGGATACTCAATTTCTCCGTCGTCATTGGCTTGAGTATCGGGAAGACCATCCGTCTCCCTATACGCCGACACTGGGGATTGAGGTTGAGATACGTGAACAATCCGTACTTCCGCCGGAAGCAGAACAATGGTCAGAAACAAAAAGAGAACGGTTTCTTAATAAGAAAAAAAATCTGTATAGAAAAACAGAAACACTTGGCGTAGGCACGGGCAAGGATAAATTTTGGGAATTTGCAAATAAGCCAACTCGCTACTACGCAACGCTTTCTCGGGAGATTCAGGCGTTGATTGAAATGGTATTAATTAATCCGAATTATCCACGCCACCCTTTACATATTACCATGGGTGGAATTACATTAGGCGTGCAGATGCGCGAACTGGATGAACATGCTGACTCTCATACTATAACTGTAGAAAAAGCCGCCGATCATCTTATCTCGGGGAGTGGAAAAGAAACATTTGTGCTCGCGCGCACGCTTGAAGCGGCCGGATGGAGTACAACCGGAGGACGGCTTTTGCGTCCCTATCTTGTCAAAGGCGTGCATGGCGCATGGGGAGCCAAAGGGGTCGGGGGAGTGAAAGAGCGCAAGAGCGATGAAATTAAGCTTGGCATACATGAGGCGGTAGAATTTCGCACCTTCCAACTCCAAAACCTTACCGGACTTGATCGGACATTGCGTAGCGCGTTTTTACTTGGCGCCGCGCTTCATGCATACCAAACTGAAGCACGGGGGGAATCCGTTACAATAGGAGAGGATTCGGTTATCAGGGAAAAACTTTCCGCAATTTGGGAAAAATTTTCTCACGAATCGCAAAAGATTTTTTCTGCCTACAATCTTGCTGATCCAAAAAATGCTTGGCGTGCGCCTTCTTGCTTTGATAGCGCCGATATGCGCGCGGACAATCCTTTCAAACATCTTGGAGATACGATTGACGAAGCGCGCCAACATCCTAATAGTCAAGGCGCCGAGTTCGTTGCGGAAATAAGGAAATTGATAATTACAACGCGCAAACAAGTCGCGGACATCATATACAAGAAAAATTTTTCTGCTTCCGAAGAAGCGTTATAATGTAAAATTTTTTACTCATAGACATCACATCATGAGATTGAACATATTAGGACTTACGCACTTGCGTCTTTTATTCCCCTCCTGATGTAGGAGGGGTTAGGGGTGGTATTCCCCTGCTCACTCATATTTCGCTCCCCGCCTCCCCTTATGCAAGGGGAGGAGTCAAACGCGTAAGTCCTACACATATTCTCTTTCGTCATTTTTCGCTTTGCTTAAGAATGACGGGGAACGTATCAATTCATGATGTTATGTGAATAGTTTTATCATTGCCCCGATGTTCATAATCAGAGAATTTCTATTTTTTAGCGAACCACGCCAAAATTGCCGTTCATATAATCTTGTATGGCGTCTCGATTGTCATCAAAGATAAGAGGCGGCATGTTTTCAGGGGCAATATAGGCAAGTTCTAATGTTTCTTCATTTTCCCGCTGTAGCTCTCCTCCTGTCGGATGGCATACAAATGTCATTACGATTGTTTGCGTTTTATCTCCATTAGGATATGTGTGAAAATATTTAGTATATACGCCCAGCAGTTTTTCTATTGTGATTTCAAGTCCTGTTTCTTCTTTGATCTCTCTGTGTAGTGCTTCTTCTGCGGACTCTCCTAATTCCAAAGCGCCGCCTGGCAGTCCCCACGCATTTTCTTCCTTTCTTCTTTGGAGAAGAATCTCATTTTTTTCGTTGATAATGCAGGCATTGGCGAAAACAAAAATAGCCATCTCATTTCCAATTTTGCTCCGCATCCATTTGATATAATCGGGCATAGTTTTTTAATATAACGCGGCACATAAATCATCTAGCATGTATAGCATCGTACCAGTACGCAGGGCAGATTACAAAACCCCTCTGCTCTTGTTTTGAATATCCTCTTATGATATAGTAATTTTACTATTACTTCTCTTTTTATATTATGCCCGTAGAGCGATCCGCAGGGGCGGTAGTATTCCACAATTTTTCAGAAGGAAGAAAATATTTATTGCTCCGTCATCAGTTAATGAAAAATAAACGTGCGTCTAAAAAGATCGCGGGGCATTGGTCATTTCCGAAGGGTCATATTGAGAAAGGGGAGACAACAGAAGAAACAGTGCGTCGCGAAGTGAAAGAAGAAACAGGGATAACTCAACTTGAATTTATTCCGAAATTTAAACACACGATACGTTATTTTGTAAATTATAACGATGAGAAACGGCTCAAATTTGTTGTTTTTTTCCTTGCATGTACTGCGCAAGAAAAAATAACCATCTCTCATGAACACGAAGGATTTGCATGGCTTTCGTATGAAGAAGCTCTCAAAACCGTCACCTATCCGAGTGATAAAAAAGTTCTCAAAGCAGCCGAGATATTTATCTCCCAATAACCGCGAGAATCTTTCCGAGTTTCGTTTTTGCGTGTACGGTGAAGTTAAAAAAATTCCTCGTGGCTATGTGGCGACCTACGCGCAGATTGCTCAAGCGATTAAGGCGCCTCGCGCCAGCCGCGCGGTGGGCAATGCGCTTAATAAAAATATATTTTTTAATGTGCCATGCCATCGTGTGGTGCGCGCGGACGGCGCGGTGGGTGGATACGCGTGGGGAAGTGAGAAAAAAATCAATGTACTGCGCGCCGAAGGAGTGCATATTAAAGACAGCCGCGTAGATTTATCATTATATAACTGTTCCTTCCCTCGTAGAGTGGAGGTCAGGAGCGAGGTATAGAAAACGAAAAGTGAAAAATGAGAAGCGTAAAACAAAAACAGATGAGAAGATAGGATTCTATCACCACTAACCTCGCTCCTGTGTTAGGAGGGGAAAGAGATCAAGCGCGTATGTCCTGTATTATTATATGGAATCAAATACCATTCTTAACGTAGACAATCTTTCAATACGCCTTGACCACGAAACCATTCTTAATGGTATTTCATTTGACGTTAAACAGGGAGAAGCGCTTGCTATTATCGGACCAAATGGTGCGGGCAAAACCGTGCTTTTTCGCGCGCTACTCGGGCTTGTGGCGTATCGCGGTACGATTGAATGGAAAAAAGGCGTTCGTATCGGCTATGTGCCGCAAAAATTTTTTGTGGATAAATCATTTCCGATCACGGTCCGAGAATTTTTCCTTTTGAAATCTCGCGGATTTTGGATGCCCAAACCAGCATTTTTGTCCCATCTCGAGCATGAACTTTCGCTTGTAGGTTTGGCAAAAGATATTCTTATAAAGCCTGTCAATGAATTGTCGGGCGGACAACTGCAACGCATTTTAATTTCTTGGGCAATGCTTAATCATCCCGATGTACTGCTGTTTGACGAGCCGACTGCGGGCATTGATGTCGGAGCCGAGGAGACGATCTATACGATTTTACATAAGTTGCAAAATGATCGGGGCACAACCGTTCTTTTGATTTCCCATGATTTAAATATCGTCTACCGATACGCGGACAAGGTATTGTGCGTTAACAAGACCATGATTTGCCACGGAAAGCCGAAAGATATTTTGAACCCCGAAGAACTTGTGCGTATCTACGGCGAGGGCGGATTTTATCATCATCCGCAAGAAGAACTATTATGATTGCCAATCTCCCTTTTGAAACAATTATTATATCGCTTGCGATCGGCATAGCCTCCGGCGCCATTGGCGCGTTTATTATTTTGCGGCGCATGGCGCTGGTGGGGGACGCGCTTTCTCATGTCGCATTGCCTGGTATTGCGCTTGCGCTTGCGTATCATATTGATCCTTTTTGGGGAGTAGCTTTGTTTTGTGTGGCCGGGGCGGTGATTGTGTGGATGCTTGAGCGAAAGACAAAACTTCATTCCGAAGCGCTGATAGGGCTTTTATTTACATTCAGTTTGGCGATAGGCATTCTTACGATTCCGAATACGGAAATTCTCGAATCATTATTTGGGGCGTTCGCACCTCTTTCTTTTCCCGTATTTCTTTTTATCACCGGCGCGGGAACACTCCTCATTGCACTCACATTTCTTCTGGCAAAACGTTTTCTTTTTTCCATTATTTCGCCTGACCTTGCGTATATTGAATCGCCAAGGAGCAGTAGGTGGTATGAGTTGGCGCTTTTTATTATTTTTGCTTTTATCGTAGCGCTGGGGATCAAGTTAGTGGGCACGCTTCTCATGGGGGCATTAACAATTATTCCCGCAAGCATTGCAAAAAATATCAGCCGAAGCATGAGTGGATATATTATTATATCAGCGCTTTTCGGCGGATTTACGAGTCTTTTTGGCGTGACATTGGCAAGTAAAATGGGATTTTTGCCAGGACCCACGATTATTCTCTTGGGTATTGGCCTCTTTGCAGTATCGCTTTTTTTCACAAGGAAAACATAAACGTAAATTGGTGATTACATAATAAAAGTCGCGATTCTATCAAGATCGCGACTTGGAATTGGCTGTGTGAGGATTTTTTATCAATATTCAGGCCCATCTGGTCCGAAATTCGTGTAGCGATGGTTGCCACACTCGCATACGTCATCGGAACAAGAGGGTAGTATGTAAGGATCTTTTTGTTCGTCGTGAGGATGATACGGTTGAAGGGATCCGTGTTCTTCAGGAGAATGGGGTTGCGTTGGTATGGGGGTCGGCGAAACTACCTTTATTTTTCCCGTCACCGCGGCTAAACCGATAAGACCTAGAGACAGAGATACGGCTATGAGGTAAAACATCATGCGTTCCTTTCTCCATTCGGATCTAATGCGTTCGGGTATTTTTTAAAGAAAGAATATGATCACTTTATCATGCAGTAATATGAGGTCAAGGGCGCAGAGCGTAAACCCATACGTTTAATTTTTCACGAACTTAATAATGTTGTATCGTAATTGAATGCAACGTGTTATTCGTGTAGGGGAACAAGAAATGATCTATACGCTTAGGCGAAGTCATCGTGCTCGGCATATGCGCGTTACTATTTATTATAACGGCAATGTGATCGTGACTGCGCCCCGCCGTATCCATCAATCTTTTGTTGAACAATTCTTAACAAGTAAGTCGTCGTGGATATTGAAGAAGTTGGCGTATGTAAGATCTCATGGTAGCGTGCCAATAAGACGAGTAAGCAAACAGGATTACGCGCGCTACAAAATGAGCGCAAGATTTTTGGCAGAACATAGGCTTTACCATTTTAATACTGCTTACGGGTTGTCTTATGGACACATTTTTATCAGAAATCAAGCAACACGGTGGGGCAGTTGTTCCGGCGGCGGCAATCTTAATTTTAACTATCGGATAGCGCTCCTGCCTCCGCATCTTTCCGATTATATTATTGTCCATGAATTGTGCCACATAGCAGAGTTGAATCATTCGCGGAAATTTTGGGATCTTGTCGGCAAGACAATTCCGCATTACGCCGAAGCTCGCAGGGAGTTGAGGCGGTACGGGCTGTGAGGCGTGCGTGTTGACTTTTTTAACCTAATCACCTAAACTATTTCTATAAGGTAGTTTATGCAACGTATGGAGAGTAATAGCCATTTATTAAGCACTCCAATCCACTATTCAAAAGCGTTATCGTATAAATCAATATATCCGCATAAGCCCTATTCGCGTTATTGACGAAAAGGGCGCGAACCTTGGTATTTTGGATACTGTTGAGGCGCTCCGTATGGCTAACGAGCGCAATCTTGATTTGATCGAAATTTCAGCTACCGCAAAACCGCCGGTTTGCAAGATCATGGATTTTGGCAAGTTTAAGTATGAGCGGGAAAAAGGCGAACGCGAACATGGAAAGAAACAAAAAGATGTTGAATTAAAAGGAATTCGTATCGGGTTTACCACAGGTAAACACGACCTTGAAATGCGCGGGCGTCAAATTGATAAATTTCTTGCTGAAGGTCATAAGGTGCGCATCCAAATGAAGTTAAGCGGTCGGGAAAAGGCCCATGGACCCTTGGCATTACAAAAATTTAATCAATTTCTCAACATGATCACTGTTGATTATCAGCTTGAACTGCCTCCTAAACGTCTCCCGCAAGGGTTTCTCGCCATAGTGACGAAAAAATAATACATATTATAGTATGAGAAAGGCTGTGATAAAACGAATACGCGTTACGCCAAATGGGAAATTGCTTCGCCGCCATGCGGGGCAAAATCATTTTAATGCAAAAGCGTCACGAAGAAGCCAATTGCGGGCAAGCGGTCTTCATGGCATTCACGCAACAGTCGCAAGAAAATTAAAAAATTATTTTTAATTCTGTCTAGTCTCTAATCTCTAGTTTTCAGCTTCCAGATTATGACCCGAGTTAAACGCGGAGTTATTGCAAATAAACGGCGCAAATCATTGCTCAAAGCGGCAAAAGGATTTCGTTGGGGAAGAAAGTCAAAAGAACGCAGCGCGCACGACGCGCTTATTCATGCGTGGAGTCATGCTTATACCGGACGTAAGCTTAAAAAACGAGATAACCGCCGATTATGGCAACAGCGCGTGGGAGCGGCGGCCCGAGAAAATAATCTTTCTTACAGCAAACTGGTCAATTTTCTTCATAAGAAAAAAATAGAATTAAACCGGAAAGTGCTTTCTGAAATTGCTGATAAATATCCGAGTATCTTTACGGAAATTATGAAAGTCGCAAGTTCGGATATACAAAAATCTACCTTATAAAAGGTAGATTTTTGTATATCATGTTGTTTTTTACAGTGGTTTTTTAGGGAACTATACTACTCTGGGCAGGCGCGAGATTTTTTTCAATCATAGCGTGGCAGTCGGCCATGGACATCGCGGGATCATTGGCGTGTTTTTCTTGCATGTGGCCATCAATCGCCTCCTGGGTCATCATATCCTTCATTTGCATGACTGCTTCTTCACGGGTTGAGGCGTCAACCGACATGACATCGCCGCACGAGCATGTCATGGAGAATTTTTGCATCATATGTATCTGTATTTATTCGATAAATTCTATCTCGACCTTTTTATATTATGACGATATCAGAATTTTTTCATTGCCGTCTTATTCTGGCATAAAGAGAGAGATTATGCAATCTTGTGTTTACCCAAAACTGTAGAAATAGCGATCCGCCTGCTGGCATGCGGGAACGTCCCACCATCTTCTTCGAGTGACATAACAAAACCACCCCTGCAGGGCGGCATTGTTATGTCATGGGATATTCTGAAAATAGTGCGAACCCATTTTGAAGAAAGATAACGCCTCGCTT
>CAYHZE010000027.1:0-11550 GCA_964361015.1 uncultured Candidatus Saccharibacteria bacterium
ACAAAAATGGAAGAATACGTCCCAAAAATAATCCCCACAATAAGAGCAAGTGCAAAATATTGCGTAGTTTGGCCGCCAAAAATCACTACGGCAAACAGTACCATAAGTACGGTAAGCGAGGTATTGATGGACCGGGAAATCGTCTCATTGATACTTCTATTTACCGTATTTTCGTATGGTTCCGCGGATTTTATTTTTGCCAGATTTTCACGGATTCTATCAAAAATCACAATCGTATCGTGTACAGAAAAGCCCATGACAGTAAGGAGCGCGGTAATGAAAAGCGAATCCACCGTCACGCCATAAAAATGCCCGAGAACCGCAAATACTCCCACGGGAATGGTCACATCGTGAATAAATGCGCTTACCGCAACCACGCCGTATTTCCAGGAGGCCACGGGTTTGGACACGCGGCGAAAGGCCCACGCAAGATACAACACTATGCCCAATGCCGTAAATCCAATAGCGGCAAACGATCTCCGGCGAAGTTCTTTGCCCACGACCGGGCCGATCGTATCAAATCTGCGTTCAATTGTTTCTTTCGGTCCCTTAAGGCCGCCGAATGCTTTAAGAATCTCCTGATGGGTTTGTTCGTCCACATCGCGAAACCGCAGTAACATACCCTTGCTTCCGATAGGTTGGACCGTAATCTCGCCCAATTTCAAAGGCGCCAAAACCTCTTTAACATTCTCAATAGAAGGAACCGACCCTTCGGTAAATTCAACTTCCATGAGCGCCCCCCCGGTAAAATCAATCCCTACATTTAACCCCCATACTATCAAACACAGCATACTCCCAAAAATAAGAATCGCAGAAAACGTAAGGTATATATATTTATGGCCTATGATGTTCATCTTGAAAATCCGCTTAGAAATAATATCTTCATCCGCTCCATTTTTTTCGTCATAACCGCAAACAATAGCGTGCGCGTAACGCTGATTGCCGAAAACATGGAAATAATAATGCCAATGCCAAGGGTGAGCGCAAATCCGCGCACCATACTTGATCCAAACCAATAAAGAATTGCCGATGTAATCAAACTGGATACATTGGAATCGCGAATAGAAGGCCATGCGCGGTTAAATCCCTCCCGCACCGCTTCTTCAAATTGCTTGCCGCGGCGCAGTTCTTCTTTCATGCGCTCAAAAATAAGGATGTTTGCATCAACCGCCATACCAATAGACAAAATCACGCCGGCAATTCCCGCAACCGTCAGTGTAACGGGTACCAACTTAAAAATTGCCAAACTTATCGCGACATAAATTACAAGTGCAAGAATTGCCATTATCCCCGGTACGCGATACCACAAGATCATAAAAATCGCCACCGCGAGAAATCCAATGAGGCCTGCAAATAAACTCCTCTCAAGTGAATCATGCCCAAGAGATGCGCCAACCGACTGATTGGCAATAAGGGTAATTGGCACCGGTAATGCGCCCGCATTTAGCCGTCCGACCAATTCTTTGCCGGATTGCGGCGTAAAATTGCCGCTAATTGTTGCTTTGCCGCCGGTGATTTCTTCCCGTACGGTCGGAGCAGAAATTGGAGCGCCATCAAGATAAATCGCGAGTTGCTTACCTACATTGCGCTTGGTGATTTGAGCAAAAAGTTCGCCGCCTTCAGACGTAAGTTCAAGGCCAATTTCCGGCTGTCCGGATGTCTGATCAAAATTCAGCGTAGCTCCCTTCACATAACGGCCTGTTAATTCGGTAGGAATAAAATACGGATCTTCATTTATGCGCTCTTTGTTCTTTTGCGCCTCCAAAATTGCATCGCGATCGCCGTCAGGCCGCACTTCGCGAAAATCAAGAAAGGGCGTCTCGCCGATAAGGCGAATGGCCTCATTGATGTCGCGAATACCCGCGAGTTCAACCACTAATTGCCACTGACCCGCTGATTTTTCCACCTGCACAAGAGGTTCTGCAACGCCAAAAAGATTGATGCGCCGCTCCACCACATCGCGCAGAGAATCCATTGAATCGGATTGCTGACCAGACGGAATCGCTTTCATATCCGCGCGATACAAAAGATGCGTGCCGCCTTGGATATCAAGGCCTAAACGAAATGGCACAAAAAATCGCGTTTGGCTAAGATGAATAGGAATGAATCGGCGTAATCCTATGTTATCCACCGCGGTATCAATAATGGAAGGCTTAATAAATACACCGAGAGCCAGCCCGCAAACAAAAAGTGCAAAAACAAGTTTACGGGCAGTCCCGGGCCGCAACGATTTTTTTTGTTGTATGTACTGCGCCATAGATGGTGGAAAATCAATTTTTTCAAAAAATATCAGTAGACCTGTCCGCTTATAACTTTCGTAGCGAAATTTCCAAATTTCGAGCGAGACGCAGCAAAAATTATGAAGCATATACGGCGTATATGTTGAATAATTTTTGCGAAGTCGGAGCCGAAATTTGGAAATTGCAGCAGAAAGGTTATAAGGGGACAGGTCTAATACTTATGAAAGTACCAGATACCGATGAATCTGGCAAGAGATTAAAAATACCCCACGAGTATATCCGTGGGGACTTTTGTTATTGCCATTCAAACGTAGACGGAGGCCTTGACATCTCATCAAACCATACGCGCGCGATCTGATCATGCGCTGTGAGCGTATTCATAATAACCTTGCGGATCGGAGAAGGAATTTCATATCCGGCGCCGGTCATAAAATCAGTACTTTGAACAGCGCGTACCACAACCGTGTACCCATTCACCGGGCAATCACCTTTGATACCTGTTGTCTTGACCGTAAGCCCAACAATAATCTGGGAAATATCTTTCTCAATACCACTTGTGCTTATGATTTCCCGTACCTTTGCATCCGCCCAACGGACAATGCCTAATGTTTCTTCAGTCACGGGAATACCAACGATACGGATGTAAAGTCCAGGACCCGGAAACGGCATCCGCTCGCTTATAAAATCAGGCAAACCCAAAAATCGGGCAATATCACGCACCTCATCTTTAAAAAGATCACCTAAAGGATTAATACTCTCTACGCCCACGTTGTGGTGCGTTTTGATGTGCGCGGCATTACCTACTTTTCCCGACCCAATCCTATCGGCTACAAGGGTTCCTTGAACAACATGAGAAATGTTGAATTTATCCTTGATCTCTTGCGCTTTCTTGCCATATATACGCTGAAATGCAAGACGTTTTTCTTCTCCGTCTATAAGTCCGTTGAGCGCGGCAAAAAATTCTTGCTTTGCCTCTTCCACATGAAAGGCAGATTTTGCCGCAACTGCATTACGCCGAATTTCTCTCATCTCGTCATCGCGCAACCCGCCGGTATCAATAATTACACAAATCAGCCGTTCTTGAAGCACGGGGCCAAGAATAGCGGCAACCACCGTGGAATCAACGCCCCCGGAAAATAAAAGACCGGCACGGCTTTTACGTGGCAATGCATTAAGTACGTTAGCACAAATTCGTGTAATTATTTGCCCAGGATCCCAATCCTTTTTAACGCCGCATATATCAAGAAAATTTCTGAATATCTGTACGCCATATTCAGTTTCTCCACATTCGGGATGAAACTGGACCCCGAATAAATTTTTTTGAGGAATTGAAAATGAGGCAATTGGGCAAGCCTGTGTCATACCGGTATGGCGTGCCCCTCGCGGCAATACAGTAACGCTGTCGCCATGGCTTGCCAACACCAAACTCTTTTCAGGAATATCATGCAAAAGAGGGTCATTCTTCGCCATACGGACAAACTCTCGAACGCCAAATTCTCTTTGCGTGGACAACGACTCAACGCGCCCGCCAAGCGTATGAGCAAGCGAATGCATGCCTAAGCATATTCCGAATACCGGAACATGTGCCGCCACTATCGCATCCGAAACGTGTGGAGCGTCTTTGCTATAGATACTCGACCATCCTCCGGAGAGAATAATGCCTTTTGGGTGATATGACTGCAATAGCGTAGCTACTGCTTCGGGAGAAAGAACAGTAGGCCGCACACCGAGATTACGGATCGCTCGTCCAATAAGCAACGTATACTGCCCGCCCAAATCAACAACCACAATTTGTGGCTCATCCATAGCAGTCCTCCTTCTTGCATTATGTATAGATTATTACCAAAGATCAAACACCTAGTATACAATACCAGAAAAATTGAATTATGGCAATAACGTAAGGCGTAACCCCTCACACCTCCAACTTTTTCCTTTATTTTCACTCTTTTTTTGTCATTCCCAGCGATTGCGGGAATCCAGATTTTCTTTGGAAATAAGAGGAGGGTCTGGATTCCCGTTTTCACGGGAATGACAGAGGTCTGAGGGGTTATTGTAATCGTGGCTTCTCAACAAACTCCAAGAGTATCTATTTCTAAAATAATCACCCCGCTTGGCGGGGTGATTATGAATTCAATAATTTCCAAGAAGGAGGTTGAGCAAACTTGCAAAAAAATCATATTGAGGCGCTCGACTGGTCGGTGGAGGGGGAGGGGGAGGCTGTGAACCTCCTGTACTTCCCGATGGAGGTGGTGAACTAAAGCTCCCATCAGAGGGTGGTGGAGGCGGAGGTTGTTGAAAAGATGTCCCGGATGGCTGTTGAAATGTTCCACCTGGTGGAGGTTGAAACGATCCATTTAGTGGCGGTTGAAATGCGCCGCCATCAGAAGGATGCTGTTGAAATGTTCCACCTGGTGGAGGTTGGAATTGTCCGCCTTCCGGAGGTCGTTGGAACCCGCCTGATGGAGGCGGGAATTTTCCGCCCTCCGGAGGATGAAACCCTCCATCTTGAGGCATTCGCTGTCCATCGGAAGGAAAAGGAAATCGCTTATCCGTCATTCCCCCGGAAGTTTCTGGAAAATTTTGTCCTGAAGGCCGAGGAAATTGACTGTCTCTGGGCAGAGTGCCATCTTGAAAATTATGTTCTCCTTCCCCTTTAAAAAACTCGTCTTCATTCCCTTGTCGTCCGTTAAATGGCTGTCCTTGAAATTCCGGTCTTCTTAAATCCCCACCTTGTTCACCGGGTCGCGGTTTTCTCATATTTCTATCTCCCGGAAATCCTTGAGACGGCCTACCAGGAAATGCTCCTTCTTCTCCTTTGAACTGTTCAAACTTTTCCCTAAAGAATTGCTGTCTCTCTTCCATAGTGCGCCCTTCAAATCCTTGCGGCAAATCTTCTGATTTGAATTCATGCACAATGTTCCCACGCAATTGCGGCATAGAATGATCTTCGGATTCCCCTCCGAACCTTTGACCAAATTGAGGACGACCGAATTGGGGGCGGCCGAATTGAGGACGGCCGAATTGAGGAAAATCTCTCGGTTGATTATCATCTCGCCCATCATCATCTCGCCCATCATCTTCATGATTTTCTTCTCTAGAGCCGGCATCGCGTCTAGAATCATCATGCTGGGGACCGCCACTAAAACATTCTTCCCGGTGTTCTGAACAGTATTTGATGCACTCCGCAGGGCCTGTGCATCCCCCGGGTCCGACAAAATTCTGTTGGCCTGCTCCAAAGTTTACTCCAAAACCGCCTCCTTGTCCTGGTTGCTGTCCAGGAAATCTTCCCGGAGGAGGACCGAATCGCGGACCTCCGGAAAATCCAGGTCCATCCTCTCCTCCTCTAAACTGCTCTTCAAGCTGTTTGAACTCATTAAAACGCATAGCAGTATCTTCGTGATGGCGCTGAAAATCTTCAAATGAATCACCATGGCCTTCGGAAAATTTTCCTGTGGTAAATTCTTGAAGCATCATACGCGCTTGATCCGCATCAATCCCTCCGTGTGCCGCCGCAAATGCGATACATTCTTCTGTATGCGACGGCTCGGTGCAGTATATACGGCATTCATCATCGCCCTTGCATCCGCCCGGACCTCCGTTTTGTTCTACTTTTTTACGAATATCCATGCCTGCTTTGAACTTTTTTTCCTCTTCCGGCCTGATAAATCCTTGTTTCCTGCCAAATTCAAAGCATTCTTGTTCATGGGTTTTATCTTGACAATATGTCCGACACTCTTGAGGATTCTTGCATCCTCCCGGACCACCGCCTTCTTGCGTGGTTTTCAAAAATTTACGAGCGCGCTCAACTTCTTCTTTAGGGATAAGCCCTTCGCGCTCCGCGTGCTCCAAACAGACATCTGCATTTGCGGGATTTTCACAAAAATTCCGACACTGATCGCCGCGGCATCCCCCGGGACCTGTTTTTCCGGCAAATTTCCGCGCGCGGGAGGCTTCTTCTTTACTCATAAAACCTTTTTTTTCACCAAAATCAATACATTCATTCTGATGTTCGGGTACTTCGCAATACGCGCGGCACGCATCATTGCCCTTGCATCCCCCAGGTCCTGCACCGCCAAATCCGGCTTTGCGTATGGTCACCGCGTCGTCTTGAGAGATGAATCCATGGCTTTCAGAAAAAGAAAGGCACTCATCAATATGGTCCTCATTCTGGCAATACTCATGGCACTCTTTATTGCCCTTGCATCCTCCGGGGCCACCTTGTTCTTTAATATCTTTGATTGCCTTATAATCGCTATCCGAAATTTGCCCTTCACGATGGGCATATTCAACGCATGCAAGATGATTGGCCTCTTCACTGCAATACTGTTTACATTCTTCAATACCCGTGCATCCGCCGGGACCTTTGGTAATTGCTTTGCGCGCTTGCTGGATTTCTTTTTTATTTAATAATCCGTTGCTTTCGGCAAATTCTATACATTCGTCAAAATGATCGGTCTGGTCGCAGTATTTTTTGCATGCTGACGTACTTGTGCATCCGCCGGGGCCGATATTGGGTAAAGCCGCCGCCTGTTCGGTGGCGCGCGCGTCACCGATGCCATATTTTTTCGCAAATGCGGCGCATGCATCCGCATGGCTTAATTCATCGCAGTATGCCTTACATGCGTTTTTATCCGCGCAATTTTCAAGTTCGGAAACAGGAAACGTAATATCAAACACCGATGCCGCCGAGACTGCCGATACAACTCCAAACACTACAATAAGACAATATAATAAAATAACCGACGCGCGCAAGGCAAGATTGCGCGATATTCCTGACGCAATACCCGTCCTAAAATCGGTCGGGATTATCTCCTCCGCTCGCTGCGCTCGCCCCAATCTGGCATTTATCCCCGTAGCAGTGCTGTAAGGATAAATGCCAGGGATGATAAAAGATAATTTAGACATAAAGATATAGTTATTGGAACGGATTCACTTTTACATCTCCAAACGGATTTGCGGGGGATTTTTCAAACGGATTTGCGGCATTTTGCTGGAAAGGATTGAGCGACTTCGCCGCATCTTTCTCCGCTTGCGCTTTACGCGCAGATTCGGCAGATTTTTCTTGAACAACGCCTTGTTCAATGCCTTTTTGCATACCTGTGTCAGCACCTACCATAAGGCCATAAAAATAACCAACACCAAGTCCAATGGTGATCCCCACCACAACTTGGACCCACTTAATAGTACGTTGATCCATACAATTAAAAAAATTAATTAATAAGACTTACGCGCATTTGCGTCTTTTATTCCCCTCCTACCTTAGGAGGGGTTAGAGGTGGTAAGAGTGAGGGCAAGAACCTAAAGAAAAAGTTGATATGCCTCACCCCATACCCCTCCTAACCTCCCCTGCATCAGGGGAGGAACCTGATTTTTCTTATTCCCCTCCTAAGATAGGAGGGGTTAGAGGTGGTATGGGTGAGGAAGAAAAAAAATAGGAAACTATACCCCCACTCATACACTCCTACCCGCACCTCGCCTCCCCTCGTATAGGGGAGGAACAAAATGCGTACATTTTAATATAATCATCATAACAGAAAACATACGCCCTACCTAACGCATGTTATCCACAGATATCCATTTATTATGGGAGTGTTGCCGAATAGACTTTTTGCCTATTTTCAAAAATTTTTGTGGCTCATATAAGCCAAAAATTTTTCACGAATTTAAAAAAACAACATTCAGCAACAGTCCCATTATACAACGCCATTAATTTTTGCCGCCACGATAAAATCATTGCGTGATAATCCCTTGATTGCATGCGTAGTCAACTCCACACGCACATATTTATAATCATGTAAAAGAATATCCGGATGATGGTCCTCGTATTCAGCAACGTCGGCAATGCGATTGATGAAATCAACTGCTTGCACGAAATTTTTGAACGTAAAGTCCCGCCATATTTTTTTATTGCTTTCTTGTTGCCAGCCAGTTACCTCGGGAAGTAATTCAGCTATTTCTGATGGGTTTAACGGAAAAACGTCTCCCTCGCAAGGAATGCATTTTTCTTCGGGTAGCATGTGCATACTCTTTTGTGCGAAACTAGATTTAGTAAATTATGCTATATTTTTACCTTTCTTTCCCATTCCCCCTTTGCGCCACTTCATGTGCGTAAAGAACGGCGCATACATATCTTCTTTCATTGGTATCTCAAACGAAGAGAAAGGCTTTCTTGATGTATACGGCTTCTGTTGAAACGTTACAAAGGGAATATCAGTAATAAGCGCCATCGGCATTTGTTCAGCTCCTTCCCCCATCGCAAGCACCGCGGCAGTAGCGATTCCATCGGCAATGTTGGTCTGTGAGACATGGAAATCTCTGCCAAACAAATCTTTTTCCCCCCGATAATCATTCAATGGCGCGAATCCCGCATACGCAAGACAAATACCCATCACTCCGCGATGTAATAGACCCGAACGGGAATCTGTTATCACTACGCCGCAATTCTTTACGCCGTATGTTTTACGCGCCCATCTATATATCTCCCTTGCCGATTGCATGGGGTCTTTTGGCCATAATATATAGAAGCCGTTGGCATTTGACTCATCAATACCCGCGGTGGGAATAAGGAGGTTATGCTTGATCGTATGCAGGACCCACGGCGTTTTTTTGTCGCGCGGTAGATAATAATCGGCTTCGGCCATGATAAGTTTATCCTTGTCGGGGACATTCTCTATTGGTATGCACCGACCTTCATGGATGCTTACCACTTTTGAAGTAATGCCCAATATTGAACGCTCGGGAATCCGTTTAATCGCTTTTCTCATTATCGCAAACAAATCATCTTTCGGCGGTAATAATTTTTTTGTTTTCAAAGGAGTAATGATCATAACAACATCTGAATCTCCCTTAAAACTTCTGCGGGAATCGGATCGCGGCTTGGACTTTTGGCCGGATACCGCCAACAGGTAATAATTTTTATTTGGCGCGCGATATCTGTTCCGGACAGCACATACATAGCCCAAATTTCCGAATATGTTTTGCCGCCCGACGGCTGCATACAGGCAATACCGTGTTCTATTATGCCTTCTTCCGTCCGCGTTGGATATCTAATAATCCGCTTTATGCGCGATTCCGATAAACGATAATAGCGCATCTTGTCATGCGCATGATGAGTCCAGATATACGCTGTAAGTTGAGGCGTAACAAAAGGCATTTCCGTTTATATATGTATTAGGACTTGCACATTTTATTCCTCCCCGTACATAGCGAGGAGGCGAGGAGCGAGGTATGAGTGTGGGTATAGTTTTCTATTTTTACTCCTCCTCACCCATACCACCCCTAACCCCTCCTATCTAGGAGGGGAATAAGAAAAATCAGGTTCCTCCCCTGATGCAGGGGAGGTTAGGAGGGGTATGGGTGAGGCATATCAACTTTTTCTTTAGGTTCTTGCCCTCACTCTTACCACCCCTAACCCCTCCTAAGGTAGGAGGGGAATAAAAGACGCAAATGCGTAAGTCCGATTTATATTATCTCCCCCTATCTCCAAATAAATCTTTCAACGGCGAGAAAAAATTGGCAATATCTTGAGTACTTTTTTTAATTATGGAAAAAAATCTTTCTTTCGGCGCAATTTCCTGTTCTTGCGTTTCCGTTGGCATCGTACCGCTTGCGTCTATTTCCTTACGGGGACGACGCAATTCAAATCCTGACTTGATTCTCTCCCGCTCTTCACGCAACTTTTCCCCAAAATCCTGTTTCCGATCAGCCCATTTTGACAAAACTTCTTTACGCTTTTCAAGTATATCTTGCCGAAATTGTTCACGGCGAGTATCTTTTTGCTCAATACTTTCTTCATGAAGTTTGCGTAAATTATCGGGAATCCATCCATACGAAACAAGCGGCAAAATGACAATTCCCGCACTAATAAGCGCCAAATATGAAAAAAATACACCTCGTATGCTCATATATATGTTACGCCGCAAACTACAAGCTAACCATACGATACCACACCATATCTGCGCAATCAATCATCCGTGCCAACGACCGTGATGCGCCGCAGGATAAGTCCAATGCACACGAGGACAATCGCAAGCAAGGCAACGGCAATGCGCGCAATATCAAATTGATTTTCATTACTCACCACCCAAAAAAATATGAGTAAACTTGTGACCCTTCCGGCGCCAAGCGCAATCTCCCGCTCAAGAAATAAATAATACTTTTTCTGCCATTCTTTCCTTGAGCGATCCAACATGTCAAAAAGCATCTTCCATGAAGCAACGTTCAAGATGGGCATTGTGGTATTAAACAAAAACGTAAATGCAATAAGTCCCCACCAATTCTCCTGCCATGCAAGAAGTGCCATACCAATTGCCGCTATAAGCGTTGCGGCAACGAATGACGTTTTTCTTTTTGCAAGAATAACGGCTGCCAAAAGCCCCGCGCACGCGGCGACAATCGCTCCCACGCCATTTACCACTCCCAAAAAAAATTCTGACTTCACAATAAGAAACATAATAATTGCGGCGAATGAAGCGAACATAAAATCAAACAATCCATAAAAAAAATCATGAAGAAGCGCTAACTTCCACACCCGACTGCGACGGTGTCGGATTACGTCAGTAAAAGAAAAATCTATTGTTCCGTGTTCAGGAAGCTTTTTTGCTTCGCGATAGATCGTTGCCATTAAAAGAGCGATAAGAAAAAAAACAAATGAATACCCGAATTCTTTTGATACCAATGATCCGACAAGCGTGATAATCATGCCGCCCACAATAGGCGCAATTCCGCCGGTGATGCTAAACAAAAAACTCTGATGCCCGAAAAACCGATACCGCGTCTCGTCCGTGGTAAAAATATATTGCAACGGAGCCATCGCCCCCCAAAACACCGCAATCGCCATGCCGTTGATCATCCCCAATGGAATAACCAGCGCGAGCGATTGTTCGCGGAATAAAAACAAAAGCGAGAACAGTAGTACGTGCGCGCCGATACCCAAAAGTAAACATTTTTTTAAGGTTATTCGTGTCAGCAACCATCCTGAAATAATATAAAAAATAACCACCATGAACGCAGAAACAAGATTATACTCAACCACAGTACGAAACCCGCCAAGCGTAAACAAAAACACTTGGAGAAAAATCCCTCCGAGCGCAAGGGCGAACGAGAATATGCCGTTAATTTTGAGTAGCGTTTTTGCTTCTTGCATGAAATATTTGCTTTTAATGTCCAATTAAACTACCATATTTTTAGTGAGAAAACAATTTACGTTTAAGGAGTTATGCCATGCGTTCTAGCCTGTATCACCATGCAAGACTTCGCCTTATATCTGACTATATCACGGTAATCATCATAGGCATTCCTCTAGGAATCT
>CAYHZE010000028.1:0-11392 GCA_964361015.1 uncultured Candidatus Saccharibacteria bacterium
GTGAATTTGGCGTCACGCGCGAGCGCATCCGTCAGATTGAAGCAAAAGCGCTTGAGAGGATCAGGGATCATGATACCGCAAGAAAGTTGGCGGAGTATTGATTTTACAAATTCCGAAAAATCTTATATAGTCTAGAGCATGTCCGGAAACCCTTTACAGATAAAATAAATGTGGCAATTGAGGTATCATATGGATATACCAGACTAATGATATATCCATATGATACCTCAATCATTGACAGTCGTGCGTAGGCAATATGACTCTGACATCACTGACGCGCAGTGGGAACTCATTCAGACCATGGTTCCTGCGGCGGGGAGTAATCATATCATAGGAGGCCGCCCCCCGAAATATGATCGCAGAGAAATTGTGAATGCCATCCTCTATGTTGCGCGCACTGGCTGCCAGTGGAGGTTGCTGCCTCACGATTTCCCGAAATGGAAGACTGTCTACGACTACTTTATATTGTGGCATGATAAAGGAGTATTTGAAAAGATCAACACACGATTACGCATACAAGTTCGAACGGAATCTGGAAGAAATCCGCAGCCGTCAGCAGGCATCATAGACAGCCAATCAGTGAAAATTGTAGCAAACATCGGCATTTCAGGGTTTGACGGCGCGAAAAAGGTCAATGGCAGAAAGCGGCACATCGTCACAGATACTCTCGGGCTTCTTCTTACGGTTGTAGTGCATGAAGCGTCATTGTCCGATCGGGAAAGCGCGGAGACGGTATTGGTGAATGTACGGACAAAGTTCAAGCGCATCACAACGATCTTTGCCGATCAAGGATATACGGGAAAACTGATTGAAAGAATACGCGTATCACTCAAGATGACGATTGAAATCATCAAGCGCACCGAGGTTCGGGCATTCCATATTCTTCCGAGGCGCTGGGTTGTGGAACGGACATTCGGATGGTTCGGGTTCTATCGCAGGCTTGCGAAAGACTACGAGCGGTATCCGAAACACAGCGAGGCGTTCGTCTACATTGCCATGTCAAACATCATGCTGAACCGACTGGCAAGGGGTTTCTGAACATGCTCTAGGAGGTAAATCTTATATTCCCCGGTAGCTCAACGGCAGAGCGGCGCCCTGTTAAGGCGAAGGTTGTAGGTTCGAATCCTACCCGGGGAGTGCTATTGACAAAAAATACTTATAAAGTATTGTAGTATACACGTTCATTGAATCAAAGAATCAAAAGGAGATTCTAGATGTTACAGCTAAATGCATTCACGATTTCAAAAGGCGGTACGCATGATTTATATGACTTTGGTCAACGAGGAGCTTTTGCTAGCAAAATGAAAATTATCAATGGATATTCAAGTGAAAAACCATTGAATGCTCCATGGACACTCGAAGTGGAACCAACATTACTATGTAATGCTGATTGCTCATTTTGCTCGTATGGCGAGGATATTGCCAAAGCAAAATTGAATCGATACATAAAAGGATTGCCGCGTGAAGCAGTCTTAAATGCGTTAAGAACCGCAGGTGAAGCTGGCACGAAGGGCATACTCTGGTCTGGTGGAGGTGAGCCGCTTTTGTGGCCACATATAGATGAAGCATTAACTCTAAGTGCATCATTAGCTGAAGTTTCGGTACAGACCAATGGTATAAAATTGGACGCATTCACGAAAACGCTAGACTCTCTTAGGCGTTTTCGTATAATTTCGGTCAGTGTTGTCGGGCACACTCCAGAGCTTCATCTGGCCATTATGCGAGTAAAAAGTTTTGCATGTGTAATAAGAAATATAGAGCATGTGGCAGAACTGAAACTACGAGGTGTCAATACGTTACTTACCGCCAAGATTTTAGTATCCGTTGAGAATCATTTGTTTTTGCCGGAGATTGTACAATTCTATCTTGGGCTAGGTGTTGATACCGTAGCATTAAGGATAGTACAGGATTATAATTACGGGGGTGATGGTCAACGACCCACCTCACTGGATTTATCTCAATCGCAACGCCATGCAATGCTTCAAGCGATTACTGTATCTAGTTTCCAGCACGATTCGCTACTTGCATTTGCCGAAACACTGACACAGCAAATCATTGCGCCTCCCGTGACTTCACGATGTTATAATGCGACTGACGGACACTTCGCCTGCATTGATGCCCATGGAGATGTCTTCATTGGAAATCCGGAGATAGGCAATCCCGAGTTCTGCATAGGAAACATACTCGTAAGCCCATGGGAAGAAATATGGTGCAGCGAAAGGCATCTCGCAGTCATCCAAAAAATGAATGCAATGCAGTGCGCTGGTACATGTCAGAGAGAACTTTGCAGACATGTAAAAGCTAATCTCGGAGTGCAGAATGCAATTGATAATCAATGGCGTGGTAACCTTAATGAAAAGAGCATTATGCAAAACCTTGGGGCTTTCCTATAGTATAATCAGCCGCATCTCAACCGGGGCATTTCGTTCCGGTTTTATAATACTTGGAATTGAGGAATACTTATGATATACTAAAAATATCTAATGCATCATAATTATGCAATTTGAACTACTAATAAAAAAAGCCCTGCAAGTGAGGGCGTTATACGAAAAATTTGAAAAGAGTGCTTATGGCAAATCTTGGACAAAAGAAAATATCGCTCAGGGTTTTGTCGGAGATATGGGTGACTTGATGAAATTAGTAATGGCTAAAGAAGGTATTCGGAAGATTGATGATGTTGATGTGAAATTGGCGCATGAGTTATCTGACTGCTTGTGGTCAGTATTGATCTTGGCTGATATGTATGGAATTGATTTAGAAAAGTCTTTTCTAAAGAATATGGATGCGCTAGAAGCCCAAATTATAATCATGCAATCGTCAATACAGAAATAAAATCATATAAAAATAGGAGAGGGAACCTCTCCTATTTTTTTGTGTCGAATTCAAAATGGAATGTAATTTTCTAACTTACCCAACTATCTTTCCATGGAACCTCTATGATTCGGTGCTCCTCCTTTGTTGCGACATTCGCCCAATTGTATCCCGTAGAGTAATCAACAACATCCGAGATGACGGGGAATCGCAAAGCGTGGCGCATGAAGGTGATTTTTTCACTCGCCACTGCCCCTTTAATGGAAATGTGACTCTGAAGTAATGTCATATCATTTGCATTGAGTCTCATAGCTGTAGCCACTTTTTTTACTGTTTGCCAAGTTGGAATATGATGGTGTTGTCCACATAAAGCACGTTGTGGGCAATTACTCTCCCTGCACACAGGTTCATTATAGTGACCAGCAATATCAGCTTTTCCCAAAGCATATGCGACGCTACATACGGTATTTCCCAAAAAGATCGGATAGAGAGCATACCGCTTCTGTACGTAAGCGATAAGGTGAGATCTCACACCCGCAGGCCAGAATTCACCAGACGTACCAATGTCTGCCATAGATTTTTCAAGTTCAGGCCAAAACGAGATCATATTTGAGCGGATTCCGTCACTCATCCTTAGCCCGGTCAATACAGAGCAAGTGGCATATTTAGTGACAAAATCGAGCATTTCTGGAAAGTCTTTTTGGCGAGAGTTCTGTGGCAAGAATGGTCGCCAGTAATGAATCGCTCTTAAACCTTTTGCTCGCAGACGAACAAAATTTTCTTTTATCACATCAGCGCTTACGTTCGGTTCTATCGCAGTTCCACATAATCCTGATAAGCTAAGGTAAAACAACACGGATTGCTTTACCTTAGAGGATAGATCCATGAACTCATCTGGAATTGATTTTTTTGTGATGAACACAAGAGGATTTTTGTACTCACTTTCACCGTAGCATTGTAAAACCTGTGTATAGTATTCCACGGTTAATTTTGTCGAAAAAGCATCTGTTTTTGAACCAAAATGCACGGGCATTGTTGGACTGTAGGTAGGCTGATCTTTCAGTTTGTCTACAATTTCTTCAGGACTTAACCCCATTTTGGGTTTAACGGGTGTAAGTCCGTCTACTTGAAAAAAACAGTACTTACAGTCGACGGGACAACCAAGTATTCCACTGGTTTCCGCTAGCCATGACCCGTATTGTGTATATGGCCTTTGTGCGTTTATTTCGTGACTTCGTTTTGCTGTGATTCCGATAAAGGTCGACTTAGGATCGTGTCGGTTTTCTATGGACATTTTGATTCCTTTCTTGTGATTGTCAAAAAGCTCGTTGGGGGTTTAAAAGCTCTTATTCAAGACTATAAACTTTACTATAGTATTTGTCAATTTTTTATACCCTAACAATCGTTGAATATGTATGTCATGGGGAAGCAGGCAGGTTGCAACATTGGATAATACCATTTATACTAATCGCGAATACTACACGAATTTATCTAAAATTATAATACTAGTTATGACTCAAAAAAAATCTGGTGTAGGAAAATGGAAAACAATCTCCTCAAAAACGGTATATCAAAATCCTTGGATTAAAGTTCGGGAGGACAAAATAATTCATCCCAATGGCAAGGAAGGTATATACGGCGTAGTCGAGATACCGCCGGGTATTTTTGTTATAGCTCAAAACGAGCAAGAAGAAATCCTGCTTATTAAACAGATGCACTATCCTACCGGTCTTAGCTCATGGGAACTTCCGGGTGGCGGGTTGAAACCGGGTCACACTCACGAAGAACAGGCATGCGAAGAACTCGAAGAAGAAGCACTTATGACGGCAACATCGTTTCTTCCACTTGGCAAAACGCAGACACAACCCGGGATAACAAATCAGATTGATTATTATTTTCTTGCAAAAGACCTTAAACACCGCACGTCCAATAACCTAGAAGAGATGCAGCAGGAAGAAGGAATCACGAGTGTTCGATTCTTTCCTCTTGTACAAGTAGACCAAATGATTATTGATGGTTCTCTCAACCATGCGCAGTCAATAACCGGATACACGCTTTTCAAAATGCAGAGTCGTAAAATATAAACACATCAAACACATAAAGCTAAATCTGGAATATAAATATATTCATTTTGTCTCTTAAAAATGGTTCTAACATTGTCCACAATTCGGAGCCAGATGGAAATATTATACCTAATATTAGGATGGCTACTTGGTTTATTATCGCCTGCAATAGTTGGCTATATCCAAGATGGACGTAATGTTCGAATATTAAACCTTATTCTTCTAAGAAGAATCCGCGAACTGCAGTACGGGCTTGTGTTGGTCGTTTTTTTGATTGAAAGTAGGTATGACGATAAATTTGATGAAAATTTTTTCAAATGGGCAAAATCAAAAATAGATGAATATAAAGGTGTTAATTCAAACGAAGATTTTTTAAAAGCGACAAAAAGATTGGTAAAGTTACCAAATGAAGAAATAAAAAAGGCGATACAATATAAACAATCTCAAGTGAGCGATAGAGGATTATCGCTTAGGAAACACTCTTTGTTTCTTTCTGAAATAGATAAGATTTTATTTGGGAAATTCGATTCGATGTTACAAGATTATTTTCTCGAAATTGAAACTCGCATAGGGTTTATGAATGAGCTTGTAGAAGAATCTCAATATTATTTTAAACTTTCTTTCCAGTCAGACATTTCTTCAGAGAATTATAAGATAGCAAATATTAACATGATCAATACTTACAAAAACTATGCAATTCAAGCGAGAAGTATAATTGAGCTTATTAGTAAAGTTTTAGGTCAGCAAAAAATTAAGAAATTATTCATCTGACGATAGGACTCTTGCCTTGGATATAAGGAGAAATCAACAAAGAAGAATTAAAAAAGACGCTTGGCTTTCAAATGGACATAGAAACAAATAGTGAGTAGCGGAGTGAGGTAAAATGCCCTGTGGACAAACCGTATTGACTGGTTTAATCCAATTTGCTACTATAAGAATGTGCTTGTGGGCGTAAGCCCCGTTCAGCTAAGGATTTCCTAAGCTGAAGGCAAGCACAACAAAAGTACCGCCCTTCGGCGGTGTTTTTGTTTACTCGTCTTCAATGCCGTCAGCATGGAGCTTTTGCCCACCTTTGAGCTTTACATCAGGCATAACACTCCAAAACGTTATATTTCCATCGCCAACTCTGCGTAAAATAACCCTGATTTTAATATGGTTCTCTCCCACGATTGCAACGAAGCCCCAGTATTCAGTCATCTTTGCTGACGTGAACCCGTCTTTTGCCTTCTTGCCTATCGTGGTAAATCCCTTTCTGTATTCTTGTAGCGTTCCTGAATTTTTAATAACCGCAATCGCCAATGGTAGAAGACTGAATTTTAAGAGCTGCTCTTTTTTATCTCGTTCCCGCCGTGCGGAAAATTGAAGGTGATGAAAGCCATCAGAGTTAAAGACCACCTCGCTTTTTAAGTAGGGATTAAAGACGTTTTTCTGTGCACTATAAATAGCCCGCGTCTTTTCTTTTCTCTCATTGAAATATGCAATATCAATTTCCATATCTCGCACATCATAGAACATTTATATCAACCATGTAAAGCTAAATCTGGTATGTAGATGTACTCCTCTTGCCTTTCAAAAACGGTTCTAACGTTGTTCACGATGCGGAGTTTTTTGACAAAATAGCATAAAAGTGCTATTTTTTTTAGTAAATTGCCTAAAAAAATTGGCTAGTTTAAGACCTTTGAAAACTCAATTCAAAAGGATACCACTGTGGAAGAACGGATAACTCCTCATCTGCAAAATCTTATTAGAAGCGGTAGTAGCGCGATAGAGATTCAGTTCAAGATTCCTATGCAACAGGAAGGAGAAGGATCCTTTGAATCAGATCCGCTTGGAGAGGAATTACGTTATTCGCCGGTAAAGGGATTAGTCCATAAATTTGAGAACCGTATCCTATGGAAAGTATCCTATCGATGCGCGGCGCATTGTCAGTTCTGTACCCGTCTGCGTCAGATTGGAAGTCCCGAGGGAGATCTGACAGAAGATGATATTAAGCGCGGGCTAGAATATGTCTCATCGCATCCCGAGATCGATGATGTGATTCTAAGTGGCGGTGATCCGTTTGTTACTCCGCAGGCGACAATGCATATATTGGATGGTCTTTTGGTTATTCCAACAGTGAAGGTAATCCGCGTAGACACGCGTCTGCCTATTCATTCTCCCATGAGTATGAGTTCACAGGCGGTAAGAGAAGTGGTGGAAAAATTAGAGGCGGTTAATAATGAAAAAGCTGTCTATATCCTGATTCATGTGAACCACGCTGACGAACTTACCGAGGAAGTAAAAAACAGTATTAGGATACTGCGAAAAACAGGCATCTCGCTTCTTTCACAATCCGTTTTTCTGAAAGACGTGAATGATAATGCGCAGACGCTAGCAATATTGTTTAAGGAACTTTATCACCTCCGCGTCATTCCGTATTACATCTATCGATGTGACTACGCTCAAGGACTAGAGTCCTTCATCTGCGATCTCGATAAAGAACGAGACATTATGACCGAGTTGAGAAGCACGCTTTCGGGCATTGCTGTTCCAACATATGTCGTGGACGTAGCGGGACGAGGAAAGATTCCCGTGCCACTGAAATATTGGAATGTGTCCGATCTAAGCAAGTGCACGGATTTTGATGGCAACCCAATTTCGCTCTAGAGGAGAAAAGGCAAATGAGAGTTTTGATCCTATACAACCTCGCTCGCGATGTTAAAAAAGGCGATGAGCAAGATTTGATATGCGAGCAGGAAATTAGCATTATTGTTCCTCTGGTATCCGAAGCGTTATCCTTGCAAGGACACGATACGCAGACGTTGGAAACTACGTTTGATGTCTGGGAGCATCTGAAGGCAAAGAAAGAAACCTTTGATATTGTTTTCAACTTGGCCGAGGCGTTTGGCTGGACAAACAAGCATGAGACATTGATACCTGCCATGCTTGAAGCACTTGAGATACCGTTTACTGGAGCAACAGCCCAGAATATGCATCTGACTCTGGATAAAGAGAAGACCAAGCTGGCTGTTCTTCATTACGGTATTCCAGTACCGGAATACCAGGTAATGAGAAATGCTGATGACGTGTTTCAAAGCAACCTGCGCTTTCCATTGATCGTCAAGCCGATTCGGGAAGAAGCAAGTATTGGGATACAAATCGGTAGCGTAGTAAATTCCGTGGCAAATCTTCGGGAGAGAGTCGCTTTAGTTCTTGATAAATATGCCCAGCCAGCATTGGTTGAGCAATTTATTGAAGGACGAGAGATCTCTGTCGGCGTTGTCGGCAATCCTCCTAATCTTACAGTATTCCCGCCCCTTGAGTTCGTATTCCCTGATGCGACTTCTGCTTTTGAGCAAATTCGCTCGTATGAATATAAATGGGGTGGAAGGAAGGAACAGATGATTCGTGCATCACTACCTGAGCAATTAGTCACTCGTCTGATCGAGTATACGAAAACGGCTTATGTGGTTACGGAATGCAGGGATTATGCGCGGATGGATTATCGGATTGATAAGCAGGGAAATATTTACCTTCTCGAGGTAAACTATAACCCGGGCATTGGTCCGAATACTCATGGATTGAATAACACGCTTACCATGATGGCAAGTTTTGTAGGCAATTCGTTTGAAGATTTGCTTGAACAGATTCTATTAATAGCTGCGAAAAGATATGGAATAGAGGAGAAGGGCGAATGATAGAAGCGATTTTCCTCGCGAATACGGCGGAGGCATTCGAGGGATTACTTAATGCCACAAGTTCGACAAAAGAAGGCATGAGAAGAATGCGTCATGAATTGTCGCTTTCTCAACGCGCCTTTTTCTGGGGAAGTGATCATAAGGTCGTGATAATTCCGTCTCCGATTCCGCAAGCGTTGGTTGATCACAATAAACAAGCGTGCGGGTACTCGGAGATTATCATTCTGCCGTTGGAAACGTCAAAGATAAATCTCTCGACTGCGGTCAGTGATAATCCATCTTTGATGGATTATATTATTCAAGCATGGCGGCAAAATTTGGAGCTTACGATTTCTCCCTATGCCGCAACCGATAGCTTTGCAACGTTATCTCACATGCTTACGCAGCACGGGATGCGACTCGCCATGAAGGAGATGCCCAAAGCAAATTCTTTATGGACAGTGAAGTACCTTGATTCAAAGGCCGGATTTCGCGATGAAATGCAAAAGTTAGGAGTAAGGATACCGGAAGGATTTGTTGCTGATGGCAAGAATCAAGCCCTAGACATCGCTGAATGGTTCTATGTCCAAGGCCGGCCGATCGCATTGAAAGCAAATTACGGGGAATCTGGATGGGGATTGATCATTACCTCAGATGAAAGTTTCCTCGATGCCGCTTCGCTGAGAGAAAAAATCTCTCGACGGATGGATAATGATCCCGTGTGGGAGAATACTCTGATAGTGGTGGAAGAAGCTATTGCTGTTGATATAAATATCGCGGGAGGATCGCCTTCCACGGAATTCTATGTAGACGAGGGAGGCGCTCGCATTACGTATCACTGTGGTCAGTTCCTTGATCCGCAAGGCGGATTCTTCGGAGTAGAAATCGGTAAAGGCGTATTTTCTGAGTTGCTGATCGGCGATTTGGAACAGATAGCTGATGCGGTGGGAGATAGATATTACGCTTTGGGCTACAGAGGTTACTTCGATGTTGACTTTATAATCGGCAAAGATGGCAATCTCTATATGGTTGAGACAAACATGCGCAGAACCGGAGGCACTCACGTCCATGATTTTGCTCGTCATCTTTTTGGTGAGCAATGGTTCGACAAGGCCTATCTGTTATCACATGATTCGTTCTGCTATGGATCCTCGATATATGATCCTGAAACGTTACTCAATCTCTTAGGGCCTCTCCTCTATCCTATGAATGGCGAGCAAAAAGGAGTCGTAGTGACGTTGATGAATCCATGGGATGCAATCATGGGATACGTCGTCATTGCCCAAGATAAGACGCAGGGAAGAGAGCTGCAGCAACAATTGCTCAATGTCTTCAGATAAGGAGAATAATATGAAATTTGTTGACGATAGCTGATTGTAGCTCTATAATAAGACGGTTAATCTTTTTCTATGCCTAATCTCCTCCCCATCAACCTATTCCAAGAAACGCTTCACGCGGGCATGTGCGGCCCAGCGTCTTTGAAAATGGTTCTTGGATATTATGGCGTGGAAAAAACGGAGAAGGAGTTGGCGGAATTGTGCGGCACTGATTCAAATGTAGGAACGAGTGATAAGGGATTGAAGCGAGCCGCTGAAGGTCTTGGATTTACGGTTGAAATAAAAAACAACAGCACGTTTGATGACATTCGGCGCTGGCTCGATAAAAAAGTCCCTGTCATCGTCAACTGGTTTACGCGGGGAAGAATTGATTATGAGATTGAGGAGGTCCCCGATGGCCACCTCTCCGTTGTCGTAGGGCTTGATGATGAATATATCTATCTCCAAGATCCCGAGATAGGGGCATTGAGAAAGATCAGCCGAGATGACTTCATGAAAGTATGGTTTGATTTCAAGGGAGAATATATCAAAAGTTGGGATGAGATGATCATCAGGCAGTTGATCGCAGTTTATAAATAAGGAAGCGCCCCACATGAGAGCGCTTCTTTTTTTATTTTGAAAATATATACAGGGTAATAATCCTCGTATTATTTGTAATGCGGAGATTTGACCTACCCCTCTTTTCCTGCAAGTTGAATAGCTTCTGAAATGACTCCGGCAATTTCTTCTTCAAGTTCTGAATCAGAGAGATGACTGAATTCATGTCTTACAGTAGTAGCGCCATACTTTTTCTTTATCTTCAACGCCTTTTCTAACCCAGCATCACGCGCGCGCCATTGTGTATGAGTTATGAGTTCTCGCAAGGTTTTTGTCAGGAGAGCATCGGGAATTTGTTCACTGAGCAATTCCTGCCAACTATTTGTATCTTTAAGATGGTTTGGACTCTTTGAGTACGATTCCGAATATCCAAGCTCTCTCATTATCTCGCCTTGTGTTTTGCCAGATCGGATACCATCAGATATACTTTGAAGCAAAAGTTGATGCTCCACTTTGATACGAGGCATCTTTTTTAATGCCTCCTTTTTTCTTCTTTGTTGATCATTATTCATGGATATTTATACTTTTTTAACCGATTCCAAAAATCCTAATCTTCCCATTTTCTCCATACTTATTTTAACCAATGGATAGAGAGTGAATAGTTCGGAAAATAGGGTATTGGGGGAGCCAAATTGGATAATACGAGCTAATTGTATTACATCGTTGCACATCGTATAATGAGTATATGGCCAACCGAAACGGTTTTTTTACCATTGGTATAATTGCTTTCATTGGGGGGCTTATTGTTCTATCCGCGAGTGCGGGTATTTATTTTTATAGCCGAAGCAAATCAGAAATTTCTCCCACGCCCGCTCCGCAGACGGTTGCGGTTCAGGAGTCTAGGGGGAATATGTACGAACAGGCGCTACTGGATTAAGGTGGTCTGCTTCGTCAAGACAGGTAAATGTGGATAACTTCGGCGTGATTC
>CAYHZE010000029.1:0-11389 GCA_964361015.1 uncultured Candidatus Saccharibacteria bacterium
TGAATTACCAACTTTTGAATTCCTGATTTAATTCGTGATTAAAAATTTGCAGTTCAAAATTGCGTAAGCAGCAACAGAATTCGGCTTATTGATGCATCAAAGACAATAATCAAAATCCCCCGCATGGCGCGGGGGATTTTGATTATTATGATTTTATGTAACCAATTCTCTTGAGCCAAAAACTATGCTCCCATTCCCATAAAACTTTAGCTGCGATAAATGCTTTTGTATCGCCGTATAAATACGGAAACTCCTTTAACTCTATATCCCCTACCGGATCACTCCACTGATGATCTGATTCTGCTTTACAGCTTCCGCCATTCTTCCTTTTTCTTATTTTTTTCCTCCCTCCTTTCTCACGCAAAAATGCGCCGCAAGTACCGCACACCCTGTGCTGATTGATGCGTAAAATCCAGCGTGTCTCAATATCGCGCGGCAATCCAAGTTCGCGGCGCGTAGAAAATTCTTGAAGGGCAAGAACATATGCCGCAGTTTGTAAATTATACTCTTGATAAAATCCCGTGGATGTCTTGATGTCAAGAACCCCAAATTTTCCATCTATGGTCGCCAATGCATCCACGGTGCCCGCATACCGATGACGCATTGACTTAATCTGGCGCTCTACATATTCTTTATGAAATACAATACCTCGCGTTTCATTAAATCGCTGGAATCCGCTCACTGCCGGCATGATCTCTTCTGGTATGCCCGCAGTACTTCCCGTAAGTAAATTTTGCACCGCGGTATGCACCATAGACCCTTCAAGCGCCGAGCGATTTTTGACTTCCTCTACGGACGCATAACTGTCCATTTCCTTAAAAAAAATTTCCAGTCCGGATTTTGATTTTACCTCAAGAATTTTAGTAACACGAGGATACCATGTGCCGTCAATCACATAACCGTTCGCTTGCTTAAATTCTTCCGCGTCTTGGTAAAACATGGAGCGATACGGATTATTTCTTCAATGCTTCAATTGATGATAGTTTCTTTCCGGAAAGAAATTCAAGCATCGCTCCGCCGCCCGTGGATACATAAGAAAATCCGTGTAACGCGCGATAAACGCGCAGAAGCGCAATCGTATCTCCGCCGCCTATAATCTTAAAAGCGCGCGCGCGGCGCACGTCACGCGCAAGACGTATGGTGCCTTGAGCAAAATTCGATATTTCGGCAAAACCCATGGGACCATTCCATACCACCATACTGCTTGCGCTAAGAAACGAAGAAAAAAATTTAAGAGTCGCGGGACCGATATCAACAATATATTCGTCGGATGCCACATCGCTGATAGCGCACACGCGCATCAAGGAAGCGCGGGATATATTTTTAGTCACTACCACGTCAGAGGGAATATGAATCTTTTTGTTTGAAAGAAATGTTCCCGCATATTCTTTTTTTTCATCCACAAGAGACTTTCCCACATTATATCCGTGCGCCGCAATAAGCGTGTTGGCAATCGCTCCGCCAATCAATATATGATCCGCTAAGGCAAGCAACTTCCTAATCAAGGGGATTTTTGTTTCCAATTTTGCCCCGCCTAATACAGCGATAAAGGGACGCGCGGGATTGGTGAGAACGCGCCCAAGTATTGTTATTTCTTTTGCAAGATTCATGCCCGCATAGGAAGGAAGCTCGCGCGTGATAGCAAGTACCGAAACATGATCCCGATGACAGTTGGCAAACGCATCGTTAATATATATGTCTCCCCAACATGCAAGCTCGCGCGCAAATGACGCGCTATTTTCTTCTTCTCCTTTCCAAAATCGTATATTCTCAAAAAAAAGAATATCAGGGGATTCGTTCCATGCATGAAAGGCAGTCTTATCAAAAGGGTCTTTTATAAAGACAACTTTCTTTTTCAAAAGTCGTGAAAGATATAACGCAATAGGCCGTTGCGTCAATACGAGAGAAGGTGCGCCATGAGGTCTGCCTCGATGAGACATAATACGAATACGGGCGTTATGACGTAACGCCGCGCGAATAGTGGGAATAACCTGCTTAATACGAAAATCCTCACTTATGCGGCCACCTTTCATTGCAACATCCGCATCAATCCGAATAAGTACCCGAAGCCCAGGTTTCCATATGATACTATTCATTGTTCGTAAAGACTTCATACCTTTTCATCTTATATGATTACGCGTTATAATGGAATAATGACAACGGGGAAAAAACATATCATAATAGTAGGCGCCGGATTCGGAGGAATTACCGCCATGCGGCATTTGGCAAAAAAATTGCCTTCCGATTTTTCACTTATTCTTATTGACCGTCACCATTATCAACTCTATACTCCCGCACTCTATGAAATCGCATCCATTCCGCAAGAAATAATCGAAGACAGCACGCTACGATCTTCAATCTTGCTTCCTATTAAAGACGCAATCATCGGCACATCAGTCACTCATATTGTTGACGAATTTATCGGTCTTGACTCTGTTCTCAAAACTATACAACTCCGGAATAAAGGAGCGCTCGCATATGAATATCTGATACTTGCGCTTGGATCGGAAACACGCTATTTCGATATTCCGGGACTTCGGGAGTATGGGCTTGCGTTGAAAACCTTTGATGACGCAATCCGCATGCGTAACACTATTGAAAAACTGTTGAAAGAAAAAACAGAGCTTCATATTGCCGTAGGAGGCGCGGGATCAGCCGGCGTTGAACTTGTGGCGGAATTCGTAAATTTTATTTGTATTATGCAAGAAAAATTTCTACCTGATGCAAAAAAATGTTCTGTTTTTTTTACGCTTATTGAGGCGACGCCGGATATTCTACCGGGCTTTGAGCCATGGATTGTCGCACTTACGCAAAAACGTCTCCGCGAACTCGGTGTGACAATCAAAACAAATGCCACAATCGCATCCGTATCTGAAACGCATATTATATTCAAAAACGGTGAGACGCAGAAAAAAGATATTTTAATATGGATGGGTGGCGTCACAGGACCTGCGATTATTCGCACATTCGGACTGGAAATTTCATCCAGAGATTCTTTGGTCATTGATGAATATCTGCGAACAAAAGAGCCAAGTGGGTCAATTTTTGCTGTTGGTGACAATGCAACCTATATTAATCCCCATACACAAAAACCTGTTATCTGGAATGTGCCAGTCGCGGAACAAGAAGCGAGGATTGCCGCCGGAAATATCTTGCGCTCAATTGCCGGCAAGCCGCTGGTCCGCTTTAAGCCATGGAAAAAATATCCGTTTATTCTCGCGGTCGGCAAAAAATACGCAATCGCCGATCTTATTATCTTCCGTTTCTGGGGATTGAGCGGGTGGATTGCAAAACAACTTGTTGAACTTCGCTATCTACTCTCTGTTCTCCCGCTCAAAAAAGCTCTGCCACTCTGGTGGCAAAGCGTATTCGTATCCCGGGCAAATGACTGAAATCTACTTAATGCGGTATGCGCAAGTTGCTTTCTCTTTTTCTGATATAACAAAAAATCTCCCTCATATGGGAGATTTTTTAAAAGAGGATAACTTATTTCTTAATCCTTGACGCAATCGCCACAATCTCCGCAAACTCCACCGCATCAAGACTCGCGCTTCCCACCAATGCGCCCTGCATTCTGCCTTCTTCTAAAAACCCTTTGATATTTTTCGCATTCACCGATCCGCCGTAGATGATCTGGACTTCATTGCCTGCGGTGCGTCCATAAAGTTCTGAAATAATTTTGCGTATGTAGATCGTTGCCCGAAACGCATTGATTGGCGTATCGGGGCGGGCATTGGGCATGGTGCTGATTGCCCAAATTGGCTCATAGGCAATCACGAGTTTTTTAAGAATATTTTTTTTAATTCCTTTTAATGCCGCCTTTATTTGTTCACCAACAATTTCAGGTATATCATCGCCTAATCGTTCTCGTTCACCCACGCATAAAATCGGTGTCATGCTGTTTTCGAGCAATACCCGAACTTTGTTATGAATCATCTCATCTGTTTCGCCTAAAAAAAGTTTTCGCTCTGAATGGCCCACAATAGCATAGTCAGCTTTCAAATATTTTAATTGATGCCACGACACTTCTCCCGTATAAGGGCCACAGTCTTGCCAAAACACATTTTGCGCTCCAATCTTTGCACGCTTTACTACGGCGGCAATAGGCAGTAAAAAAGGAAACGGTGGCGCAATAACTATATCTATATTGCGGACACGCGCCAATGACCTTTCGATCTTATTTGCAAGCAATGCGGCTCTCCCCGCGCTGTCTGGATTCATTTTCCAATTCGCGATAATAAGTAATTTTTTCATACATCAATGTATTGAGGACTTACGCATTTGAGTTTTTCTTCCCCCTCCTAAAATAGGAGGGGGAAGGGGAGTTAAGAGTGAGGGCAAGAACCACACATACCGCACGTTCTATCCCTCACCTATACCCCTCCCAACCTCCCCTATGCTAGGGGAGGAGCTGAATTTTTCTTCTTCCCCTCCTGATGCAGGAGGGGTTAGGGGTGGTAGGAGTGAGGTGTAGAAACTATATGTTCCACTCCTCACCTACATCCCTCCCAACCTCCCCTATGCTAGGGGAGGAGCTAAGTGCGTAAGTTATAAATATATTATAAAACCTTTATATTTCTTAAAAAGACTGCGGCGACTTCCGGGGCAATCGTTGAAATTTCAATGCCGGTTCCGATTTCAAATCCGGCCCAAATCGCGGTTTTCGGAATAATTTCAAAATGCCAATGGTAATGGTCAAAATCTTTAGAATCTCCGGTTGGCGCCGTATGGAGAAAAAAATTAAAATCAGGATTTTTGAGACCGATCATGATCTTGGCAAGCGCGGTACGCATTGCATTGGCAAGCATTAAGCGATCCGTATCGGTAATTGCCTCAAAATGAGCGCCATGGCGCTTGGGATAAACCCTCATCTCAAAGGCGCTCCTTGACGCATAAGGCGAGACCACAACAAATCTCTCATTTTGGTAAATAATACGGATGTTTTCTTTGAGTTCAGCGTCAATGATAAGGCAATGCACGCATGTTTTGTGTTTTTGAAAATACTCCTTCGATCCCTTCAAACTATTGGCAATATCCGGCGGGATGACGGGAATCGCGATAATTTGAGAATGCGGATGGCTGATGCTCGCGCCGCTCATGCGCCCATGATTATGAAAAATAGACACATACTCCACGCATGGATCATCTTTCATCGCCCAATAATGCGCCTGATAGGCGCGAAATATCAATTCTGCCTCGCGGTCTGTCATTGCGCCAAGCGACTTTTTGTGATCCCGACTTATGACAAGCTCATGATGTCCCACGCCTTCAGTCCATTCATACGGACCGGTACGTTGAAATACAGCGCATATGCCCCTGCCAAATGCGGGATATTTGTTTGCCGTCACCTGCACCCACCAATTTTTATCTGTCGTATGCCCCTCATGGTCATATGCCAAAAAAGGCGGAGAAATCAATTTTTCAAACGGGCAGTTTGCTTTTGGCTGATTAAAGACCGACTGTTTTTGCTTCAAAAAATCATGCGGCCGCTTCCCCCTGCCGGTTGCAATCACTACCCATGCGCCTGACACTATATCTCGGCGCAATTCGGAAATTGATGTTGATTTCATAATGTTACTGTCTACGCGCATACGCCCCAACGATAAAATTCCATCTTATTTTGAACACATCAAGAAATACCTGAATATATGATGCAAGCGTAACTTTACTGTCCGGATCAAACTTCCACCGAATGGGAATAATACCAATACGAAATGCAAATTTTTTTGCCAATGCCAGCATTTCAATATCAAATGAAAAGCCTGCCATGCGCGCGCGAGCGAAAATCTCATTCGCGGCTTTTGCAGTGCATGCCTTGAAACCGTTTTGCGTATCCCATATGCCCCATATACCGACAATTTGAATAACAAGGTTACCCATGTTGCCCATGATTTCCCGATACCATTGTTCCTGCACATCCCGCGTAGCGCCCGCCGCGTCTTTCGGATCACGCGATGAGATGACTACATCATAACCATCTCGAAATAATTGCTCCATGGCATCAAAATAATGGGGATCGGTTGAATTGTCCGCATCGGAAAATAATCTAATGTCTCCGCGGGCATTCAACATTGCCTGTTTAACCGCCCATCCCTTGCCGCGATTCTCAAGATTAAGCGCACGCGCACGGGGTATTTCCAATGCCATGCGTTCAACAATATCTCTCGTGCGATCAGTTGATGCGGAGTTTGAGATAATAATTTCATATCCATCGGAAAAATTTTTTGCGCGCAAATATCCATCAACTTCACGAATCGTTTTCTCAATACGACGCTCTTCGTTATATGCGGGAATAATCCAGCTAAGATACATAAAAAATTATTTTTTGTTCATCTTATCCAAATACGACTGCAGAATGATTGCGGCTGATGCCGCATCAATATGATGATCTTTCATGCCCGCGCGAACAGCCATGCGGCTTGTCAGCATTTCGTTTTGAGTTTCAACGGGAAGGTGGATAATCTTTTCAAGTAATGCGATAAATGACCGCGTTATCTTTGTCTGATCAGTTTCTTTACCGTTAAGTCCAATGGGAAGGCCTACCACGATACAACTAATTTTTTCTTTTTTAACTTTTTCCGCAATATCTTTATATACGGCACTGCCGCCGCGATTGATAATCACGCCCGCGGGAAATGCCATGCGGCCATCCTCATCAGAAATCGCAACCCCTATCCGCTTTAATCCATAATCAAGACACAAATAACGCATTGATTCTATTATACGTATAATAGAATAAAAAAAAAGCCCCCGGCATAATGTATGCCGAGGGAACCTACATATTGAAATGTGAGGATTCTGACAGATTAGGTTATGAAATATCTGTCATAGGGTTCAAATGCTTTTTTACCCAAAGAAAGAAGAGACTGCCAATCCACTTCTCTATTGTACTGATTTCTCAATTCGTCTCCTAATTGATGGGTAAGGCGTAATCCATGACAAAGATTTATGGGAAATTGCTTAACAATCGTAGAGCAGGAAGGACAAGCATGCTTGCCGGTCCCTACCGAGACATTCATGCCATGCCCTTCAAGCGTTACGGATCCTTTTGGGTTGCCCGCTTGAGCAACACCAAACACAAATTCTGTATAAACACCTTCGCATCTAATTGTTATTTTCCAGCCATCTTGTTCATGGCTAAAAATCTTAGGAAACGCTTGTTTCTCTGTAATTACTGACATGGATAATCCCCTCTATCCAAAAATAAACTAAGACATCCGTTAATTCCGTTCTGAAGTGCAATTAATTTTATAACCGCCACAGCTATAAAACTTGCACCTCCGCTTCCTTAAAGGAGCGAGAAAATGCACCATTTATAATGCGTTTTCTTGCTTCTTTAAGGGGAAATTCTTCTTATTAAAGATCTTTTCTCTCAATTTTGGCAGTTGCACTTCGGGGGTGAATTTAGGATCCCCACTTGAACACCACAATACGATCAATACATCATATTGTCAATACCTCCACCCCGTTTTTGGTCACCGCCATCGTATGTTCAAAATGCGCGCCAAGACTATTGTCAGCGGTTTTGAATGTCCAGCCGTCATCTGCCAATACCACGCGCCAGTCGCCAAGCGTTGCCATGGGCTCTATGGCAATTACCATTCCTTCTTTGAGTTCCACGCCTTTTCCCGCATTGCCATAATTAGGGATGAGCGGCTCTTCATGAACCTCATATCCCACACCGTGTCCCGCAAGATCGCGAATAATGCCCAAATTATTTTTTTTCAAAAATTTTTCTATTTCGCTTCCAATATCTCCCACGGTCGCGCCCGGCTTTACTTGCGCTATACCGATATCAAGCGATTTCTTTGTCGCTTCAATTAAACGCTTTGCTTCTGATGAAATTTTCCCAATACCAATGGTTACCGCCATGTCAGTGCACAATGGATGCGGGAAGTCGGAGGCCGGAGGCTGAAAATTTGTCCCTCCAGATTCCAACTTCCGGTTTCCCATTTTCCCTCCAGGGTACCACATCCCGATATCAAACCCCACCACATCACCCTCACGCAATATCCGATCATTGCGCGGGATACCATGCACTACCTCCTCATTGATTGAGATACATATGGTCCCCGGATATGCATGAGGCGCTCCCTTGATGCGATACCCCTTGAATGAAGGAATGCCTCCTGACTGCAAGATTAAATCTTCCGCAAGTTTGTCCAATTCAAATGTCGCAATACCGGCGCGAGCCGATAGCGCAACTTGATCTAAAATACCCGCAAGCCGCTTGCCGCCTTCGCGCAAAAAATCTATTTCTTCTTTTGTTTTGACGGTGACGGCCATAGATGATTGAAATGCAACAATAATTTTTTATCAATTTCTTGCCATACGTCCTCGATAGAACGCTCGCCATTAACATGGATAAGGCGCGCATTGCGCCGGTAGAAACTAATAACCGGCAATACGTCTTTTTTAAAAAATTGCATACGGTTACGAATTGCCTCCGGATGATCGTCATCGCGGCCTCGCGCGAGCAGACGAGCCGATGCCTGCTTTTCCGAGACATCAACATAAACACAAAATGGCAATAATCTCCCATGCCATTTCATAACTTCATCCATAAGCCGCGCCTCCTCCACTTTTCGCGGCGCTCCGTCAAACACGAGATGACTGCCCGCGTTTCCGCCTTCAATCAATTCCCGCAACCATGCAAAAGCGCCAAACCAGCTTGGAAAGAGGCCTCCTGTTTTCATTACATCGCGCGCCAGAATCGTGGTGGGATTTTTATGGGTAAGCAATTCGCGTAAAATATGACCCGTTTCTATATGACGAGCTCCTTTCCCCAACCGATCCAACATATATTGCGCCTGCGTCCCTTTCCCTGATCCCGAACGGCCCATGATCACTAATGAAAGTTTTAATGACAAAGATTGATGTGATTTCATATAATCAGTTAACCCAAAAAAATATCCCCCGTCAAGGCTTTTTTTCTTCCCCTATTAAAATACAAGCGAGGCCATAGAGCGCACATTGCCTACAAATATCTACGATCGTAGCAATTTGTAGGCAATGGGGTGGTAGAAAACTGGAAGCTGGATACTGGAGGATAGAAACTGGAGGGACAGTAATGATAATTTTCTTACTCACTTTGAATTACAAAACCCTCATATTTTTTCTCTCTTTTACCTTTTTCACTTTTCACTTTTCACTTTCTACTCCAGTATATTCCCCCCTCCATCCACATACGATGACGTAGGATCGTTATAAATATGCACATCATTGTTTTTCAAATGAGTACGGGCAATGGTCGGGGTTGAGGAAGCGGTGAGATGCAGTCCGTAGAATTGGCCGTCTGTTGGTGTGCCTTTGTGATCGTAAATGAGAGAATCGGAAATCTCAGGGGATGCGTGATCAATGCGCATGCCGGCATAATAGTTTTTTTCTATTGTCGCATGCGACACAATAAGCGATGCATTAGTTTGCAATTGAATTGCCCCGTTTCCCAAATAGAAATTTTTGCCGGCATATCTTACTGTTGCATATTCAAGGTGGGACGGACCTGATGCTGATGCAAAGCGTATCATAGACCAATCTCCGGCATGAGGCGTGGTACTTGCGTTGTCCGTGTTTCCGCATCCTCCTGCGATACCGCAGTCGTCGTCATAATAAGAAGTAAACACAATTGGGTTTGTGGCAGTCCCTTTTGCGTCCAGTATGCCTGCTACGTCTATGTACGATTCTGCCTCAAATTTCATGATTACTCCCGGCATGATGGTAAGTGTTTTCCCTGCGGCAACGATAAGTGCTGATACCGAGGGGATGATATAGGGGAGGTCTTGCTCGAGGATGTCATTTTCGTATGACACGGCTTGGAGCACAATGCCGTTTTTGCCGTTGCCGGTGGCGGTGTTTCCTGAAAATGAGGGGTATGCGCTGATTGCGGTTATGGCATCGGCAGTGTTGTGGGTAAATATGTTATTGCTTACCGCAACGTTATTCATGCCGCTTGAACTAATTCTCAATCCTGCATAGTTGTCGGCAAATGTATTGGCGCTCACGGTTACTATGCCGTTGCCGGTGATGAAAACGCCGGTAGATTCGCTGTTAGGCTGTGAGGTATTGTTGCGGATGATGTTTCCGGTAATGGTTCCGGTACTGGTTTCAAATGCAATACCATAGTATGTTGAGTATTCTATCGTTGAGTTGGTGATGTTTGCGCTTGTATCTTTTACTTTTACACTTGCCTTTTGAATGTTGTCTCCGCCGTATCTGACAATCGCATGATCAATTATTGATCCGCTTTTTAATAATCGTATCAAGCCCCAGTCTCCTGCGTGGGGCGTTGTGCTGGTTCCATTTTGATTGGTGTCGCCTAGGTAGGTGTCATCGGCAAATGAAGTGAATATAATGGGGTCAACTGCCGTCCCTTGCGCAACGATCATGCCGCTCCCGTACAATTCTGATCCAGCACCTTTGAATTTGATCACTACGCCGGGCTCAATGGTGAGGGTGATGGATGGGCTTATGCTTGTCTGTCCGGATACTACATATGGGCTGTTTGCTTTGGTAAGAGTTTTGTTTGTGGAGAGAGTTGTTGAGAGATGCGCAAGAAGGTAGTTGATGCTGTTGCGTTGTTTTGGTGTTCCTTTAATTTGTTGTGATTCCGCATTGATGCCGTATCTTACGATATTCTGCCATGTTCCCCAGTTGGTTTGATCTGTGCCTGAACTCAAGGGGTCATAGCGTTCCATGGTGTAATACTGATCCGAGGGCTGACCTGCGCACCATCCGTCATAACATGTGCCTTCCGGAGGGGTTGCGTCAATGGTGGTGGAGCCGAGTGTGAGGGTGAGCTGTTCGCCGCTGTTGGAGAGGCCGCTACCGAATGTGGCGGTGAGATCAGCCGGTATGTCAGTGATTGCATCATCATCTGTTCGTTCAATGAGATAATATCCGTGGGATGTGATAGTGCCTGTAAGATTGATTTTGAAAGAGTTATTGGTGGGTGAGTTGAGTAAAATGTTTGCAAGAGAGATGGTTTTCGGAGTTGGATTGTAGAGTTCTATCCATTCATCCTTGCTTGTGGTGGCGGATGATCCGGTTCCTGCCCATGCGATTTCGTTGATGATAACGGGATGGAGCCATACGTCAACGGAGATAGTTTGCGTACGTTCATTGCCGGTTGTGTCTGTGACGGTTGCTTTGAAGATATATGTTGTGCTGTCGGTGGGGGCTGTATAGAGAGTAGAGGTTGCGGTGGTGGTGGCAGAAGAGAAACTACTGCATGTGGTGGCGTTTGTGGTGCATTCTATCTTGTAATTGCTAAGATCGCTGTCAGGGGAGAACCATGCAAGTGAGAGGGTGGTGGTTGCGATAAGACAGCCGTCGGGACTTAGTGACGCGGCGCATTCGGTTATGGCAAAGATGAGGGATGGGGGTTGGGTGT
>CAYHZE010000030.1:0-11068 GCA_964361015.1 uncultured Candidatus Saccharibacteria bacterium
AAGAACACTAAAAGTAAACAAAATGAGACATAATTTTTTTATTGCACAAAGATCTTACTTACAAACAGCACGAGGCCAAAACTTTATGCTACTCATTATCTTAAATATATTTATTATAGCGTTATCATCTATATCTGGGAGGCATTTTATCTCAGCAAAATTAAAGGAAAGCCATACGAAAAATTACAATACTCATGAATCAAATAAATAATGCCGTATAAAAATAAAAATCTGCTATACCAATTTTGCAAAGTAAAATATCTCATTTTAAGCTAATTATGTTATGATGGGATAGGTGTGGATAACTCATCCTTGACTCATAAACACCAACATATAAAATATATGTAGGGATAGTACTTACTGCACTGATATTTAGAACTCTTATGAGTTTACGCCTTAATCGGCGAATCACCTTTCGGACGTAGTAAACCAACTTCCCACACATCGTTCTTCTATAATAGAATACAAGCGCCTCGGCGCATCTCTTTCATACAACTGCAGCTGATTGATCCAATCGGCTGCTCTTTTTTATATTTTTTATATATGTTTATATATGTTTTATATTCTCTTACTTTGAACTTGTTCAAATTCTTTTAAAAAATATCTCATACATAAAACCCCGCGAAGAGCGGGGTTTTATGTATTTCTTGCAGAGATCAACTACGGTACCGCAATACCACTGCGCTGTTTCTGAATCTTTTGTTTAATTACTTTTTTAGTAAAAACGATGAGGCTGTCATGAACATCCGCAAAAACTGTATCCCCTTCGCGAATTGTATTACTAATAAGTTCTTGCGCGAGCGCATCAAGGACAGTCCGCTGGATCGCGCGCTTGAGCGGACGGGCGCCATATTGCGCATCATAGCCTTTTGACGCAACAAAGTTTTTTACTTCATCGGAAAATACGATTTGAATATCGCGCGCCGCCATTCGTTTTACTATTTTTTCAAGTTGTATATCCACAATTTTCTGAATCACCAAAGGAGGTAGGGAAGAAAAAATAATTATTTCATCCAAGCGGTTAAGGAACTCTGGACGAAAATTACGTTCAAGCGACTTGCGAATTTTTTCTTTTACGTCCATTTCTTTTCTCTCGCGCGTGTCTTCGTCTCCGGTCGCGAAACCAAGGCGGCCCATTTCCTGAACATATTCGCCACCGATATTTGACGTCATAATAATAATCGTATTCTTGAAATTTACCGCGCGCCCCTTTGCATCCGTCAATCGCCCATTATCAAGTATCTGAAGAAGTATGTTGAACACTTCCGGATGCGCTTTTTCAATCTCGTCAAAAAGGATTACCGCATACGGACGATGCTTGATAATCTCGGTAAGCTGTCCTCCTTCTTCATATCCCACATAACCTGGGGGAGACCCAATGAATTTGGAAACCGTGTGGCGCTCCATAAATTCTGACATATCCACGCGAATGAGTGATTTTTCGTCGCTGAACAAAAATTCTGCCAAGGCTTTGGCAAGTTCTGTTTTACCTACGCCCGTAGGTCCAAGAAACATAAAAGATCCAATAGGACGGTTTTCTTCATTGATACCCGCGCGTGATCTGCGTACTGCGCGGCTTATTTTTTCAATCGCCTCTTCCTGCCCGATGACGCGGTGTTTAAGTTTGTCTTCCATTTGCATCAAGCGCGATGCTTCGCTTTCCAAAATCTTTGCCATGGGAATACTTGTCCAGCGCGCCACCACATCGGCTATATCTTCTTCTGTCACCTCGCCGCGCGTGATATCGCGCGAATTCTGAAGTTCCTTAAGAAGCGTCTCCGATTCATGAAGTTTCTTTTCCGATGCGGGAATTTTGCCATAGCGCAATTCCGCAACTTTTCCAAATTCGCCCGCGCGCTCCGCGATATCCGCCTCTTGTTTGGATATATCGAGTTCTTTCTTAAGCGTGCGAATTTCCACAATTACATCTTTTTCCTGCTTCCATGCTAATTCAAAAGCGCCCGTATCTTGCTGCATTTGCTCTATTTCTTTTTCTATTTTTTTTAAGTGGTCGCGCAATTTTTTATCACTTTCTTTTTTAGGGGATTCCTGCGCATCGGGGCGAGACTCATTTTTAAGAGCGGCTCGCTCGATTTCCAATTTCATTATCTTGCGGCGCGTATCATCGAGATTTTTCGGCACACTGTCCATCTCAAGACGAAGAGATGATGCCGCTTCATCCATCAAATCAACCGCCTTATCGGGAAGAAAACGCTCGGTAATGTAGCGGGCCGAAAGTTGTGCCGCGGCTACAAGTGCCGCGTCAGTGATTTTAATCCCGTGATGCGCTTCATATTTTCGTTTTACTCCGCGCAAAATCGCAATCGTATCCTCCACGCTTGGCTCATCCACATATACCGGTTGAAAACGTCTCGCAAGAGCCGGATCACGCTCAATATGACGCTGGTATTCTTTCAGGGTTGTTGCCCCAATTGCGTGAAGCTCGCCTCGCGCAAGTGCAGGTTTAAGCATGTTAGAAGCGTCAATCGCGCCTTCTGCCGCGCCCGCGCCTACAAGCGTATGCAATTCATCAATAAAAATAATATATTTCCCTTGCGCTCGCTCGATTTCTCGTAAAATTGCTTTGAGCCGATCTTCAAATTCTCCGCGATATTTCGTGCCCGCAATGATCGCGCCAAGATCAATGGAAATAAGTTCTTTTTCTTTAAGGGTCTCGGGTATCTCCCCACTCACAATACGCTGGGCAAGTCCTTCTACGATTGCGGTCTTGCCCACGCCTGCTTCTCCGATAAGCACAGGATTATTTTTGGTGCGCCGCGAGAGCACCTGCATCACGCGCCGAATTTCCCCGTCGCGGCCGATAACCGGATCAAGTTTTTCCTGACGCGCAAGGCGTGTCAAATTGCGCGCATATTTTTCAAGCACATTGTATTTGCTCTCCGGATCTTGATCGGTAATCTTCTGTCCCCCGCGCAACTCCGCCAACGCGCGCAAAATAACCTCCTTATTTAATCCCTCCCGATCAAGAAGTTCTTTTGCTTTTGAAGGCACCTCTATAAGCGCCAGAAATAAATGCTCGGTTGAGATAAACTCATCTTTGAGCTGTGCCGCTTCACGATGCGTTTGTTCAATGACTTTTGCCAAATCTTGAGTCAGATATACCTGTCCTAATGGACTTGAAATTGTAGTGCCACGCGACAAACCATCGAGAACCTCCAACACGCGATCTATAAATGCTGAAATATCCACTTCAAGTTTTTCAAGTACCACATTGACGGTTCCTTCTTCTTGTAACAACAATGCCGCCAACAAATGCATCACATCAATCTGCTGATGCGACCGTTCAAGGGCAAGATCATGGGCTTTTTTTAATACTTCCTGGGCTTTAATAGTGAATTGATGAAAGGGGGGCATAGAGATAATGAGTTGGTTAGTTGGTTAGTTTTTTTCCATGATCATTATAACAATAATCATACGTTAATTCGTCACATGTTCCAATGTCTAGATGTATGTTATCATGGATTTTTTAAAAAATCAAGTAACCACTCACCATAAAATTATGCTTCTCATAATGTCATTGCGGGGATCGCCTCTTCGCGCGGGACTTCTTTTTTACTTCCGTTCCTCTAATACTGTCTTCACATCAAATTCTTTATTTTCCCGAAATACGTTGAGTGTTACCGTATCCCCGACATTATATTTTTGAATCAATGACGCAAGCGAATGATCTGCGTCAATACGCTCCTTATTAAACATAAGAATAATATCCCCTGCTTTGATTCCCGCCTTATCCGCAGGACCGCCGGGTACCACAGCCGCATCCTGTTCAGAAGCATTGATAAACGCGCCATATTCTCGTCCGAGTTTTAACTCATTTGCAATATCTTTCGTAATCATCCGATAGCGTATGCCCAAAAATGGATAAACAATTCGTCCCTGCTTTTTCACGCTCTCAATCGCTTTTTTAATTTTATTAACGGGAATAGAAAATCCGATATTTTCAGCTCCGCTTGCCATCGCGGTATTGATGCCAATCACCTGACCGCTGATATTCAATAACGGACCGCCTGAATTGCCTGGGTTGATTGCCGCATCGGTTTGGATCAACTCCTCTAATGACTCGGGACCCGAAAGTGATCCGCCTGCCATGATAGACCGATGGAGCCCGGAAACCACACCAACGGAAACCGTGTTGCGAAATTCTCCCAATGCATTCCCAATCGCAATAGCGGTCTGGCCTATCTTAACTCCCGTAGAATCCCCTAGTAGCACAATAGGGAAATTTTTTCCTTCTATTTTCAATATGGCAATATCTTGAATCGGATCGCGCGCAAGCACCTTGGCGGGTTTTTTGCTTCCGTCATTCAAAAATACCATGTAATCGGCCGCAGTATCGCTCACCACATGCTTATTGGTGACCACGATGCCGTCTGATGATACGATAAATCCGCTACCCGAAGATATTTCTTTACGTTCAGTACCCTTTTGCCGATATTGAGGAACTCTCAAACCAAAACCGCCATCCCCAAAAAATTGCTCAAAAAGAGGATCGCCAAATGGATCAACAAAAAATTGCTCAACAACCGGGATATCTTTGGATGCGATCACGCTTACTACCGCGGGCGATGTGTCTTGCACCGCCTTTACTATGAGCTCGTCATGACTTATTATTTTTTGTTCGGTCCCGATAATTTTTTGCAAAATTTGCGGCCGGTGAAATATAAATGGAGCTCCCGAATTTTCGCCAAAACCAAACAACGGTCCCAAAACCCCAAGCGCTAAAATCGTACCCAATATTGACACCATAAAACTCAAGACAACGCTGAAAAGCACAAGCTGACGAGTTGTTATTTTAGTTTCGTCCATAGTGATATATATTAACGTATATATAAATGAGACTGTAGAAAAATACCCGAACATGGTTATTGCGAAAAGATATCCCTCGTAAAACTCGCGACTGCTCCGCAATCTTACCTTACTATTATAAATGAATTTCATGTAAGATTGCCGCGCAATGCTTTGCAATGACAAACTGTTTTTCTACAGTTTTATAATATAATAGTATATAACTCTCTTCCCATGAATCAAGTATCAAAAAAACCCATGCTTTATATTATAGCATGGGGTTTTGATCATAACGAACATCACAATCACGGCAAGTAAAGCAGTTCAGGGCTAATATCAGGAAATGACGCGAGGATATGTGCATAATAAAGAAAGTTTGCCCTCTCAAGAGCAAGACTTGCGTTATATGGCACAAGACATCCCGGGATATTGGGTATATTGCAAATCGTAAATTTCTTACCCGCACGCGTGACTTCATAGGAAGGATCATTCCAATAGGTCACACGCTGGAATGCCGGCTCATCTATATTCCCCCCTTCGTCAATTGAAATCTGCACAATCACCGCGCCGTCTGCAAAATTATCAATATACCGAAGTTTGAGGAATCTCACCGCACCAGAAGAACCAGCTGCCGCGAGAATCAAAATACGACATTTGCGCAACTCTGCACAAAGTTTTCTTCCATTTTTACTCGAAAACGTATCATATGACATACCTGTTCTTGACGATGAAAATGCGCCGGTTGCAATATCGCAAGCATGAATATGTGAAAGAGGAACTCCTCTGCCATAACATGCAGAAATCGCATGTTGAACGGCCACACCCCGCGCTCCACCAAAAAATATATCTTCCTCCATCCATTTGTTGCCACGAAGGCGATCAAGAATTGTGGGAACTTGTCTGCCCGCCTTCGCGCTCATAGCGTGAAGGCCCGGACGATGATATTCAAACGGCGCAATACGGACTTGTTTTTTTATCAATGCGGCAACAACATCGCGATTCGCCGCCATATGATGAAAACACGCGCTCACCTGCCCATCATGATACAAAGAAACTTCTTCAGAAAAAGGCTGTTTTATTTTAAGGATCACATCTGAAGCCGCGTATACGGATTCTTTTTCTTCCACACGCGCACCTGCCCGCGCCCATATCTCATCAGTCATTCCTAACGAAGAACCAAGACCCTTTTGAACCACCACATTCAGTACACAACCGGAACATCTCACGTTTAATTGCAGTTGATGAATTGATGAAGGCAGGATCGGGACTCTTCCTTCGTGCGGCATAATCTCACAGGGAATACCTATGGTGATAGCACGATTTAACTTGATCATCTAACGCTTCTTCTTTTTGAGTTATAAAGATCGATTGCACATGCAGATACCATATCATGGCTGTAATAAAAATAAAAATAAAACACACCCAACACCAATTATACCGCCTCCACGCTCTGCACTTCCGGAATGCTTGCTTTGATGAGTTCTTCAACGCCGCCTTTGAGGGTTACTTGCGAAAGCGGACAGCCACTGCATGTGCCAAGCATCCGCACATAGCAGATGTTGTTTTCAAACTTTACAAACTGAATATCGCCCAGATGCTGGGCGATAAAGGGACGAATTTCTTCAAGCGCGCTTTCAATTTTTTGTTCGACTGTTTCCATAAAAGTCTGGTCAATAATGCCTTTTTCTGTCATTCCCGCGGAAGCGGGAATCCAGGCCCTCTTTGGTTTAGAAAGAGAATTTGGATTCCCGCTTCCGCGGGAATGACAGAGGTGATAATAATAGTAGAGCATCCTATTTTACTTTTTGAACTGCTTCAATTTATATTTCTCAATCAACCCATTTACAAATTCCCAATTTATATTTTTGAAAAAAACCTCAATATATGCCTTGCGCGCCGTGGCAAAATCGAGAAAATATGCGTGTTCATAGACGTCCATAATAAAGAGAGAAACCGAGTTCCACACGCCTCCTTGATTGTGCGAATCGCATAAATAATTGTAGAGCCGTCCTTCGTCCAAATCAAATGCAAGGATCGCCCATCCGCGCGCCGCTGATCCAAGCGCCTTGAAATCAGTCTGCCACTCCCCATATGATCCGAAATCTTTTTCAATCCATTCTTTGATAATGCCTGATGGTTCACTACCGCCCGCTTTCATATTATCAAAATATCCCTCATGTAATTTAATCCCATTTAACGCAAATGTCTCTTCGCGTTTTAATTCTCCAAACTCAGAGTATGTGGCATTTGCCACTGTGCGGTCTGCGCCAATAAGTTTTTCCTGAATCTCATTCCATTTTTTCACATATCCAACATAGAGCACATCGTGATGCTCTTTTAATTGTCTTTCCGAAAGACCTTCAAGTTGAGTATAGGGCAATTGTTTTGGTTCACGCATAAAAAAGTTAGAAGTCAAAAATCAAAAGTCAAAAGTTCAATTCAAAAGTCAAAAGTTGCCAAAAAATAAAGAATGACTTTTAAATTTTTACTTGCAATTTTGATTTTTACATTTTGACTTTTGAATTTATGGATACATCTGATTCCCCTCTTCGTCAAAAAGAAGTATTGCTTGCGTGGGACAACTTTTGGCCGCAAGCAAGATGGTTTCGTCATCAGCCCCTTTGTCATTATATACCACGGCTTTATTTTCTCCATCAAGCGTAAAAACGCCGGGAGCTACGGCAATGCAGGAAGCCGCGCCAATACAAAGACTGCGATCCACTACGATCTTTGCGATATGAGGTGATTTTTTTTCAGGTGTTGCCGCTCCTTTTTTAATATCGTTATCTTTCGGCATATTTTTAACTTCCTCTCTATACTAATACCTTTTAGGACGTACGCGTTTTATTCCCCTCCTAGAGTAGGAGGGGTTAGGGGTGGTAGAAGTGAGGGATAAAAACTCTATATCTTACTCCTCACCCTTACCCCTCCTAACCTCCCCTATGCTAGGGGAGGAACCAAATGCGTAAATCCTAACCTTTATAATATCGTATTCATCGAGTTACGCCAATCCCGCAAGCGCACGCCGCAATGCCTCATACGGTAACAACACGCATTTTAACCGCGAAGGCGAAGGCATTTCTCCATAAAGCTTGAGCATATCATCAGCTAAAAATGCTTTTAATTCTTCCGTTATCTTTCCCATCAAATGTTCGCATAGCATATCCGCGGCGGCCGTCATAAGCGCGCAACCAATTCCCCCGAATGTCACATTTTCAACGCGTGTTTTATTTGCGTCAAAAAGAAAATAAAGAGTGAGTTCATCGCCGCAAAGCACATTGAGCACTTCGCCCTGCACAGAGGCATTTTTCATTTCTCCGCGATGGCGCGGGAAACGATACCGTTCAATTATTTCTTGGCGATACATGCTCATACGCTAAATGTATTAACCATTTTTGTAAGCGAGTTAACTGCCGCGTCAATATCATCATGGTCATTATAAATTGAGATACTGATACGCGAAGACGCGGTGATATTTAATTTTTTATGAAGTGGTTTTGCGCAGTGATCTCCTACGCGGATCATCACGCCGTCTTGTGCCAAAAAACTTCCCACGTCATGCGGATGAATGCCGTCTATCATAAAAGAGATAACGCCGCTTCTTTTATCTATGTCAGATGGTCCCAATATATGCAATCCCTTTATTTGCAAGAGATGTTCTCTCGCGTACGCGAGAAGTTCTTTTTCGTGATTGCGGATTTCCTCCATGCCGATTTCTTGCATATAACGAATTGCTTCGGCAAGTCCGATGGCGCCGGCAATATGCGGCGTGCCTGCTTCAAACCGATGCGGCGGTTCTTTGAACGTACTAGTTTTTAAGCCCACATCCTGAATCATTTCTCCGCCTGTTTGATAGGGTGCCATTCTATCTAATAATTCATAACGCCCCCACAACACGCCAATACCCGTAGGCCCGAACATTTTATGTCCCGAGCATACGAGAAAATCTGCGCCAAGTTCTTTTATATCAATCGGCATATGCACCACGCTTTGCGCCGCGTCAAGAATGGTATATGCGCCCGCTTCGCGCGCTACGGCAAAAATTTCTTTTATCGGATTGATTGTGCCGAGCACATTTGAACTATGCACCAATGAGACAATCTTTATTCTTCTTTCTTTAAGAAACGAGGCGAATGTGTCTGGATTCCATTCAAGCTCGCCACTTTTGATATCAAACGGCAAAAAATGTAGCACGCATTTTTCGTGCTTGGCAAGCTCCTGCCACGGGATGAGATTCGCATGATGCTCCATTTCCGATAATAGTATGCCATCGCCTTCGTTCATAATAAGACCGCCAAATTGCGCGGCAAGCAGATTCAATGCCTCTGTCGCGTTGCGCGCGAACACGATTTCTTCGGGCCGATCCGCGCCAATAAATTTTCCAACAACGCCGCGCGATGCTTCATACGCGCCAGTCGCTTGTTCTGCCATTTCGTATACGCCGCGTGACACATTCGCCGAATATGATTCGTAATACCCACGCATCGCATCAAGCACACACACAGGTTTCAACGAAGTGGCGGCAGAATCAAGATATGCAAAAGGCACGCCGGCATTACGCGCAAAAATAGGAAAATCATTGCGAATTGAGAGCCCTAGTTTTTTCATAAACATTTTTTCATAAACATTACAAATCAAATAGTCTCATCTTGCTTTTTTTACTATATTGGGACCAGCAAAGAAACAATGCAAACACAAGCGCAAAACCGACGAACAAATACACACTATATTGAATCGCGATACCGCCAAAATAGAAAAAAGCAAGACTCATGGGAATATCAATAATGAGCAGAGTGCTCACATACGTGGTAAAAGGAATTTTTGAAAGACCCGCGGCGTAGGCGACGAAATCAAACATTGAGAGAGAAACCAACCGCAACGCAACGAATGTCCACCATTGCTTTTTGCGCGATATCTGATCTTGCCATTCGTGAACTTTTTGAAGCGGCGCAATATATGCCACCGCGCGTTCTCGATAGATACGGGCAATATAAAATGCCACTATTGCGCCGCTGATTGTCCCCGCGATATTGTAAAGCCATGCTTCCCACCAGGGAAGAAGTGTCATACTTGCAAAGGCAACGGGCAGACCGGGCAACGGCGCAATCACCACTCCCAAAAATCGAAACACAATGATTGTTAAGGGTGCGGTCAATGGATAGCGGCTAATGATGGCAAAGAATGACTCACGAAAATAAGGTGAGATAATGGGGAGTAAAAAAAATACCGTAATCAGGACACCTCCCAATGCAAATAAAATTTTATTGCGGTATGTGTTCATATTTATATAACTTGAGACCGTAGAAAGATATCTCCCATGATGTCATTGCGAAGCGTTGCACAAGCAATCTATAGCCTCAAGAGAGAGATTGCTTCGTCGGAAGCCCTCCTCGCAATAACAGTGTTCGGATATTTTTCTAGAGTCTCAACTTACTTAAGAAAACCATCAATAATCAACTGCCGCGCCTTTTTGTATGATAGTCCCCTGCTTTGCAAATAGAACAACTGCTGGGAATCAATGGTTCCAACACTGGCTTCGTGAGAAGCGGAGGCAACGCGCTTTGTTAGTATCTCAAGGCGGGGAGTCGGCATTGCGCGGCTTTGTTTTGATAAGAGCATACTACGATACGAAAGATGGGCATCGGAATCTATTGCCCGCTCGGTCATACGAATGAGCCCGTCAAACCGTGACACGGACGCGCCATCAAGCGCCGTACGAAACCGCACATTGCATGATGTGCGGGGCGCATCTTGTACAATGTTCAGTATAATATTCTGCTCCTCATTCACGTTACCCGCAAATGTTCCGCTTATTTCCAATACTGCATTTTCTCCGGAGAGTATGGCATCAAAATGCAATCTACTGCTCCCGTTGATAGCAATCCGACTGTGTGCGTCTTTTTTTAATTCAATTATTTCCGCATCTTGATCAATGGGAATTGCAATCTCAATATATTCCCCTTCATTAACAACCATAGTCTTTTTATTTATATCAACACCTTTCATACGATCCTAAGTAAAATGTTGATATACATTTTTATATACAACTGCTATCCGATACTCCCTTCCATCTCCAAACGAATCATGCGATTCAACTCAATCGCGTAGTCAAGCGGAAGTTCTTTGGCAATGGGTTCAAGAAAACCTGACAAAATAAGATCAAGCGACTGGTCTTGGGTCAATCCCCGACTGCGAAGATAAAATAACTGTTCATCTGTCACCCGGCTGACCGTTGCTTCGTGCATCACCGATACGTCGTCCT